>NZ_VDMB01000023.1 GCF_006175995.1 Desulfobotulus mexicanus | reverse complement strand
CCTGTGGCCATCGCAATTGCCCCCAGTGCCAGCACCATGAAGCCAGTCAGTGGATCGAACGTCAGCAGGAAAAATTGCTTCCGGTTGAATATTTCATGGTAACCTTCACACTTCCTTATGAATTAAGAGAGCTGACATACTGGCATCAGAAGATAGTGTTCAGTCTCTTCTTTTTATGTGTATCCAGTACGCTGAAGGATTTTGGTCTAAAGCCCAAAAACCTTGGAGCAGAAATTGGCATGACCATGGTGCTTCATACCCATTCCAGAAGACTTGATTATCATCCCCACCTGCATGTGGTGATACCGGGTGGGGGAATAGACAAACTAAGGAAGCAATGGAAGAAAATAAAAGGGAAGTATCTTTTCAATGATAAAGCCCTTGCAAAGGTTTTTCGTGCCCGCTTCCTTGATGCTCTGAACAAAGAAGGTTTGACGGTACCGACAGGAATCCGGTCGAAATGGGTGGTGCAATGCAAAGGAGTTGGAAAGGGACTTCCCGCCATCAAATATCTCTCACGTTATCTCTACCGGGGTGTGATATCGGAAAAAAATATCATTTCCAGCAAAGATGGGATGGTAACCTTCCGGTACACCGAAAACACGGGTAAAATCCAATACAGGACACTGAAGGGTGAGGATTTTCTTCGTCTTATCCTTAAGCATGTGCTGCCCAAGGGCTTTCGAAGGATCAGGGACTATGGATTTCTTCATAGCAAAGCCAAAAAGCTACTTTCACTCGTTCAATATGTCCTGCGTGTCCAGCTTGAGAGTATAACTCCTGTCCCAAGAGCTTCTTTCAGCTGTCCCCGCTGTAAGGCTCCCATGGAGGTTCTGTTTTTCCTTCTGAGACCCGGATGAAAAGGATTAATTGGCAATAACCAGGCATTAACTGAATCGTGGAGGTGGCAAAGCTATGAAAATACAGTGCTTTTTTGAAGCCTTGTAAAAGGCTTTGCCCCTCTGCGTCCTCAAAAAATTCTTCCTTCCAGACTACCTCCGGATACACCGCTTCCAAAAAATGATATTTTCTTATATTAGAAACCTGTCGGGGATGCCGCTACGGGCTGGTTCAACGTCGGATAAGATCGTGGTTCGTCCCTCACACGATCTATCCTTATTTGTTAGCTAGTTACCTTCTTACATAACCAGCCGTTACCTCTCTTTCGTTGGGGTTAAAGTTAACCCGCAACCTTGCCGGAAGAATCTCTGTGTCGATAAATTCGTAGCTATCTCCCCGGTAGTTAGCAGACCTAGTCAGCTTCAGCAAGCCGGCTGTTCTTCGCATAATATCCAGACGGTTTCGTTCCTGAGAAGACATATAATAGGTTTCACCTTCAACAATTACCGGAACAAGGTTTGGGTCATAACCAGCGGAGACAGGAGCGCCTTTTAGCTCGAGCGGGTTACTCCACCTCTCTCGCCCACTATGAACAACAGCCCTGCCCTGTTCTACCCTGCTACTCCATGACCGCATCGAAGTATAGTATCGCGTTCGCGGGTCGTTAAGCTGCAGGGCACCAAGGATGGTACGCTGACTTCGACTCTTTGCCGATTGGCGGCTGATCATCTCGTTTAAACGCGGGCTGAAAGGCCCCATCCGGAAAGTGGATTCGTTCTCCAGTCCCCCCACGGCTCGGCCCACATCTTCTGCCCAGCGGATATTTTCAGGTAACAGACCTATCCCGTCGGCTATCGTCTCGACAAACATGGTAACAATAGCCCCCACCATCCTGGCTTCCAAGCGAACAAGCTGTTGTTCGGAATGGGCAAGCTGCCCCCAGCGCTCGAAGATCATATAATCTTCTATCCAGTGGTTGCCCCCGGCCTTGGCTTTTTCAGAGCTTTCCCGCATCTGTTTTACAATTTCCGCCTTTACCATGGAGCGCATTTGTGTAGACTTGGAGTGACGCGAGAATGCCTGCTCAAGAAACTGATCAACAAACTTTTCTACACACGCCTTGCCCTTCTCTTCCCAAGTCTGGCTCTTTTCAGTACTGCTCGGGGCAGGAGAGGTTTGCCTTGCGCTTGTTGCCGGCACTGGTAGCTTCTTGGGGCCTTCCCTTATCGCTGGTGTTTTCTGCGGCATGGCAACGGTGGAGGTGGCGCCCACTACTTTGCTTTCAGAAGGGGTTACCAGTATTCTTTCTCTGCTCGTTGCAATTCGTCCTTCTGCGTCGGTAACTATTATATCAAGGAAACCGACCCCTGTTTCTTTAGTGGCTATCCCCCCCACAGTTCCTCCTAACTCACCCGCTCGGTGTCCGAGGCTAAAACCCTCACCGGAGGCACTCATTTCCACATGCAACGGTTTAGTAAAGCTGATAGGCACCCGCACAGAAAACGACTTGTTTTCACCGGACTTCAAGCTATCAGGAAGATCGAGGACCAACCGGTAAGGCTCTTTTTTGAATGTTGTGCCGGCTGTATGCCGCTGACCACTGTCGCTTTCAATCTCGGCCTCGACAGCGATTTCCCTGTTAACCGGCACCTTTTCCGGGGGGATTCCAAGACCCACCCTGAATGGTGGCGTCTCCCCCGGCCGGGGCCTTTCCACCGAAACGGTCTCGATAATTTCGCCGCTGGCCTTATCCCTGGCTGTCAGGGTGATGCGGGCTTTCTCCTCATGCCGGCCCAGGCTGTAATGCGCATAGAACAGAGGTTCGTCGTCCGGGGAGATAAGCGGGGTATGTTCCTGCCTGCCCGGGTCATCGGTTATCAGCACCCGGTCGATACGCACCTTCTGCGCCACCGTGAAGGGATATGTGGCCCGGGTCTGCTGCTCGGGATCGGCCAGATAGGCGTGAAAAAGTCCGACCACATATTCGCCGTCCGGAAAATCTTCCAGTTGGAACCGAAAGCGAAAATTGCGGGTTGCACCGGCTTCGGAAACCTGATCCTGCTTTGCCAGCCCTGAAACAGGTTCTCCCGCGGCGTCATAAACCTGCCAGGCGATTGACGCGGTTTCGGGCTTGCCATCCGGGAAGGTGATGTCGGATTGAAAAGCCAGAATTTCCCCGTTCTGAACCGACCGGTTCAAGGGTTGTCCGCCGTGATCCCCAAGTGCCGCCTCAATCGTGAATGGATCCGGAGATAGCCTCGGGAGACCCAGCCTGAACCGCAGCTCCTGATAGCCGATTCGCTTGTATCCCGGTTCGGTGTCAACAACAATGCTCACCTTATAATCACCCGGTGTCATGCCGGTCGAATCGAAACGGAGAAGCCCCGCCTCCGGATCGGCTCCGTTGGCACGCTTGTAAGTCTCACCGCCCACCGCCCAATTCACCTGGAAATCCTCCCGCCACTGGCCGATGCGGTGAACATGAAACGCGAGGATATCGCCCGGGAGAACGTTTTCAACCTGCCGACCCGTGTCCGGATCGATCAGCGGTTTCCCGCCCCGGTGGAGGTAGTGGCCCTTGGCCGCTACAATACTTCCAACCCCGGTACGATCGGAGATGGTAAATTCCGCCTGGGCGAAATCAACCTGTAGGCCGCTTGCGCCCTCGAAGATCCGCAAAGTCGCGGTGTACTGCCCCGGTGAAAAGCCTTCGGGGATCGTGAACTGCATCTGATTGGCTTCGGGATTATTGGCCCTCAGCGGTGCCCGGGCATCAACGCCGGGAGCCAGAACCACGGTGTGCCCGTCGGCCATGGTCAATTCCCAGCGAACCATATAGTCCGCGGTCCACTGCTCATTTTTACGGGCTATAAAGCCCAGTGTTTCACCGACATCGACTTCCCCCGCCGCCGGGCCGCCGTCCACACCGCCCCGGCGGCTGGACAGACCGCCCAGACCGAACTCCTGCGCCCTGTCATGGGCTGCCTGCCTCATCTCCCTCAGCAGGCGCCGCTGCTCAGCATGGCTGAAGTCGGCCATAAAATTGTTGCCAACATCCCAAACCATCCGGCCGCCTTCCATCAATGCCTCGCCCCCTTGCAGAACAGGGTCTAATGTCATTGATGCTATGGTTTCAGCAGTAATGGTGGAGGTTGCAGCGAACATCACAAAGGCCGGATGGGTTTCCCAACCTGCTTCACCGCGCTTGACCATATCTTCAATGTATTCTCTGGCTCGTTCATCAACCCGCCAACCTCGCTCTACCGCGTCCAGCACCGACACCGGAATCAGTTCTATGGCCGCGATGCCTGCCTTCCTGGCATACTCGGTCATGACCTGGTCATCGGGGGCAATATTAAGAAACTCAATAGGGTGACGGCCTTCCCTGGCCTGCTCCAGGCGATGATCAATTGACTGAATGTTGCCGACCCAACCGGCCAGTAGGCCGGCGTTTTGAAGGCGGGTGGAAGGACGAGGCGGCGGCGTTTGCTTACGAGCAAACTTTAATGACTCGGTTTGGCCACGCATATGTTCTGCAAAGTCCAATGGGTCTCGAAAACCATGTTCCTGCAGGTTACGGATGATTACATCCACATCGGTGTCACTGGTGCCCTTGACAGCTTTAACAATCCTGGATGCCTGGCGGAAATTTTCCGGGGTACTGCCTACATCATACCCCTGCTTTTGATATGAAGTACGTATCGCCTCCAGCGTCTCCACTGCTTTTTTTGCCTGGACCAGCCCTTCGGTGGTATGCATCCGTTGCAACTCAGTGAGCCGATGGCGCTCCGCGGCAGGCAAAGAGGGGTTTTTGAGTTGCGTTTCAATGGCCTGGGCCGCGCCCAATTCACCCCAACTTTTCTGAAAATACATCTGCGACATGCTTTCGGGATTATGAAGTAAACCTTCACCGGCCTTGACTCGCACCACATTAGGGGTGGATTCAACCTTTGACCGTCCCGGACCGCCATCGCGCACCCGGATGGTGGAATCGGCTTTAACTCTTGGCTTGTAGCGACCCTGACTATCCCGCTCATAGGTCAAAGAGCGGGCTTGATCGCTGTAATCATGACTCGCCTCCACATGGAAGCGGTCGGTAGGCATCTGACGATAGCGGGCCGCGTGTGCGCGCAATGCTGCCGGGTCGTTGGCATTGCCTTGAAAACGGGTTTGTTTGGCAAATTCCCGGTAGTACACCTCTTCCCATTTTTGCGTAGGAACTTCGACCCAACGATTGGACTCCACTTCCACCAGAACCCGGACATCCCGGTCCGTGTTAACCGAAGTTCCCTGTTCCCCCGGAGTCCGGAAATCATGGGTGATCACCGGTTTTCCCCGGTACTCCGGCAAGGATTTCACATGCCTGATCACCTGTTGATCCGTTGGACGGTATACCTGAGAGTCCAATATGGTCATGAACCTTTCTTGTGCCGCCGCCGATCCATGCACTTTGATATCCCGCGTGTATCGGGAGTCAGAAAATGTCCGCAGCACCTGGTCCACATCGGTGTCAGCAGCCGCCGGCAAAAGGCCAAGCGAAATAAACAGCAATGAGAATACAACGAGCCGGGAAAGGAAGAGGAGCTGATTGATCATAGGTTATCCTCCTTATCCCATCTTGCCAGAAGCTCGGCGGCGTACTCCCGTATTCCTGACTCCGCGCCATCCAAAACCAGCAGCCGGCCAAGGACATCCCGTGCCCGTTCACCTTCACCGGCATGGCGCAACAATACCGCCTTGCCTGTGGCAACTGCTGAGCTCTCCGGGCGAAGATCCTGCAGCTCTTTAAAATAAATAATGCCCGCCTGAAGACGACCGTCCAGGATATAACACAAAGCCAAAGGGGCGGTGTTCATCGGGGTGATCATTGCGGAGTTTTTTTGAAACAAGCTTTTATACTGTTCAATGGCCGACCAAAAGCGACCCTGTTTCATCAGAACCTGGGCCAGAAGAACTTGTGCGGCGCCGTTGGCCGGATTGATTTCCAGGGCATCAATCAAAAGATCGGTTGCCAACTCAAGTGCTTCCAGATCATTTGTAAATTCCGCATAAACTATGGCCAGAAGAACTTTGGGCCGATCCCAGCCAGGGCTGAGTTCAGATGCGGAAGCGGCATAATAAATTGTTTTTTGCAAATCAGCGGTTTTCTCGGAGGATAGCCATTTCCGATAATATTCCGCCGCATATACGGCCCGGAGACGGGCAAGTTCGGCGTAAAGCAGGTCCGATGGCTGTTTATCAACCTTTTCTAGCAAAGCAGCTTCTTCTGGAAGGTGAAATGAATCTGCCATAACAAAATATGCGCCAGTCAGAAAAATGGTCATCATCAAGCAAAAATTTTTCATCTACTTCACCCCATAATAAGCAACAATTATCGATTAACCAGCTGAAAATCCAGACATGCCTATTCATATGCAGGCTCAAAGGTTGTGGATAAGTTATCCATATTCCAACTCATGTGGGAGAAATTGATACTTCTTATGTTGCTGTTTCCGCGCCTTCATCCTAAAATTCGGTTCATTTTTAGACCTACGAAATTTCTTAACTCAAGTTTCGGACTTGAAATCACAGGAGAGATATGGCTGAATTTAATGAAGGCTTTGAGTAACAAGAATACTTGACTACAATACTCTATATGATAACCGTTTAAAGAGTAAAATCTGCATGCAAGACAAAGACAAGGCCCAACAAACCTTATAAAATCAAACACCTTGTTATTTTTTTTACACCTCACCATGTATTTTTACTGATCTGACACCCAATAATTATTGTAGGAGGTCTTTTTGGTCACCGAGGTACAAAAAAACAATAATGTACGGAAATCCTGGAGCTCAGAATCTGCATTCATTGCTTCCATGGCAGCAGCGGCGGTGGGGCTGGGTAACCTTTGGCGTTTTCCCTATATTATGGGAGAAAACGGTGGAGGTGCCTTTGTCGTTGCCTATCTTCTGGCACTCATTATTGTTGTTTTTCCAATTATGGTGTTGGAAGTCGCCGCTGGTCGCATGGCACAAGGCAATACCATCGCCACTTACCGCAAAATCAACCGCTTTGGTGCTTTCTACGGGTGGATGGTTGTGCTGATTACCATGGCCATTACCAGTTATTATCTTGTCATTACTGGCTGGACCCTGGGTTACGCAACCCATGCAACAGGCAACAATCTTCAGGACTTCAATGATTTTACCGATGGATACAATTCTCTCTGGTTCTTCATTCTTGTCACCCTGCTGGCAGCCACGGTACTGATCCGGGGGGGTTGAGGCCATTGAAGCCATATCCAAAAAACTTATGCCCGTTCTCATAATGGTAATCATCGGCCTGGTTATTTTTGCCAGCCGAACGCCGGGCTGGGATCAGACCAAAAGCTTTTTCTTCACTGTGGACTGATCCCGCATGGGAGATGGTTCTCTCTGGGTATTTGCCTTTGGTCAAGCCTTTTATACACTGGCAATAGGGCAAGGTTATCTGGTAACCTATGGTAGTTATATCCCCAGAAAAACCCATGTCCCCCGCGCATGCATCACTGTTGCTCTCATAGAAACAGGCATTGCACTTCTCGCAGGCTGGATGATTTTCCCCTTTGTTTTCAGTTTCGGCCTTGAACCCAATGAAGGTACTCAGCTGGCCTTTGCCACCCTGCCAAGGGTCTTCGAAAATATGGCTGCGGGCTACATCCTGTCCATTCTCTTTTTCTCTCTTTTCTTTGCGGCTGCTTTCAGCTCCTGTCTTGCAGGATTAAAAATAATTATTGCCGCCGTTACCGAAGAGTTTAAGTTGAAAAACTGGCAGGGGGTTATCCTCGTCTCCAGTTTAATGCTCATTTTGGGTGCTGCATCCGCCCTCAGTTTTACCCCTATGGGATTGAACATTGGTGGTGAACCGGTTCTGGATGTAATAGACCGTATTGCTGGTGGCAATGTGATTATCTTCTCTGGTGTTATGGGGGCAACTCTTTTCTGCTGGTTCGTTCCCCCCAGCCGCATCCGCACCGTTCTGGGAACAGGCAACCGCTGGTGGGAATGGCGGATTTATCTTGTGGGCCGCTTCCTCCCCATTCTGGTTATTGGCTGGATCATTATCACCTATGCCCTCCGCCAGATGGGCTTATGAGACGGCATACAACTTGTCTCTCAATGTATCAGAACAGAGAAACTTTACCAGAATATATCGTTTAAAAATTCCCAACCCCTGAATCTACGACATGATTCAGAATCCCCGGGAGCAGGAAAAAAACTCCTGCATCCCGGAATCATCAAAAAATTATCTTACACAAGCCCCCTCTCACCGAGGTTGCCGTAACGGTGGTAGGTGTGGCAGATGCTCTGCTCCCTGAGGTACTGCAGCAACTCAATGCGGCCTTCCATAAAGACCGGCACCCTTGCCACATAAAAACCAGTTTCTGCGGCTTTCTTCAGAAGCTCTTCGGGCACCCTGTCTTCTGAAGCATAACGGATACGATCCCGTAAAGGAATACGCTCTCCAAGGGCCTGATCCGTTTCACGCAGTACAGCAGCACCCTGCAGCAGTTTTTCCGCCCAGTGGGTACTCAGAAAATCCACCGTCTTTCCTGCCATATCCGGTGCAATACTGAGCTCAAAGGGACAAGACGTTATCCGGCAGGCCGCTATTCTGGCCAGAACATCAAAAATACTGTCCTTTTCATGGATACGGATCACTGTCCTGCCCACGGGACGGTAACGCACAAGGTTGTCCTGGCCCCGCAGCCGGAAATAATCCTTTTCCCTGGAAAACTCCTCCTGCCACCAGAAAAGGTAGCTTTCAACGGCTCTGGAAAATTTAAGGATATCTTCTTTGTCTTCGCCAAACCCGCCCCACTTTGCCTTAAGGGCCATGTCCTGAGCCAGACGGAGCACTCCATGATCAGAGTCAATGGGACCTGCACAGGGCCAGTCTTTTTCCTCAAAATGCATGAACTGGCTCACATAATTGGGTCCTCCGGCCTTGATCCCGCTGCCCATGGCCGATTTGCCCATGCCTCCGAAGGGCTGGCGCAGCACAATGGCTCCGGTGCTGCCCCGGTTGATGTAGAGGTTGCCTGCTTTGATGCTGTCCTTCCACAGGGCCTGCTCCCTTGGGTCCAGACTTTCCAGGGCAGAAGTCAGGCCATAGCCCGTGGCATTGACAATGGAAATGGCATGTTTCAGGTTTTTCGCCCGCATGACACAGAGAACAGGCCCGAAAAATTCCGTCATGTGGGAATAACCGCCCTCTTTCGTTCCATATTTAATGCCCGGTGTCCAGAGATAGGGATTATCGCCCACCTGTTCAGGCTTAAGTACCCATTCTTCCCCCGGCTCCAGGGTGGTGAGGGCCCGGAGAAGATCCCCCGAAGGCGGCTGTGCCAGAGGACCCATTTTAGACCGGAAATCCCAGGGCGATCCCACATGCCAGCTTTTTGCCGCATCCACCAGCTGCTGCTTAAATTTTTCATCATCGTAGACATCCTTTTCCAGAATCAGCAGGGATGTGGCAGAACACTTCTGGCCAGTATTGCTGAAGGCTGAATGGATGACATTGGCAATGGCTGCGTCCCTGTCACTCATGGAAGATACTATGGTGGCATTTTTACCGCCCGTTTCCGCACAGAGGAAAAGATCCGGCCTGTCCTTTAATATGCGAAGCCCCGTTTCCGTACCGCCGGTGAGAATCACAAAATCCACATCCCTGTGATTCACAAGACCTGCACCCACAGAAGAACCGGAACCGGGAAGAAACTGGAGAGTGTTCCGGGATATACCAGCCCTCCAGAAAGCCTGACAGAGTATCCACGCAGCCAGAACCGCATCACTGGCAGGTTTGAAAATCACGGTATTGCCTGCGGCAAGGGCAGCCACAACCCCACCGCAGGGGATGGCCACGGGAAAGTTCCAGGGAGAAACCACAAGGCCAACACCCTTGCCCTTCATCTCCATACCGGAAAGCCTTGTAAAATTTTTTGTGGACCATGGATAAAATTCCGCAAAATCAATGGCCTCACTGATCTCAGGATCGGCTTCGGAAAAGAGCTTGCCAGTGTTGGCAGCAGCTGCCCCCATGAGATCACCCCTTAAGATACGAAGCTCAGCCGCCGCTCTGGAAAGAAATTCGTGACGATCTTCCCATGAAAGGGAACGCCAGCCATCGGGATCCGCCTTGGCCGTGGCCACAGCCTTCTGCACATCAGCATCCGTACCCATGGCAAAGAGGGCTGCTGTCCGCCTCTTCTCTCCACTGGCTGTGGAAGGATCAAACTGGGCAGCTGTTTTTCTTTCCTCAAAAACCTCTTCTCCGGCAATGACAATGGGAATATGCAGGGGTTCTTTTTCTTCCTTCACCTCCCACTTTTCCCTTACTTCTGCCGCCCAGATACGGTTTTCTTCAAGGGTAAAATCCGTATCCGCCTCATTGACAAAGCACTTTTCATGGAAGGTTCCCTTTTTCACAGAAAGGTCTTCACTTCTGCGGTTCTGGTTCCTGTGACCTTCAGAGCCTACAGTATTTCTGTGTCTGCATGCATCATGATACTGATTCTCAAGGAACTTCCACTCTTCAGATCCCACATTAAGCTTACATGAATAGCGCAGGAAATTTTCAGGGCCTGTATTTTCATCCAGCCTGCGGATAAGGTAGGCAATGGCATTGATAAACTGCTCACGGCTGGCCACCGGCGCATAATAAAGCACAGCCCCTGTGGTTTCCTGAATGGCCCTTCGCACATGGTCGGCCATGCCTTCAAGCATTTCAAAACCCACAAAGGCCGTGGCACCCATGGCCTTAGCCCTTTCCCAGGCATAGGCCAGCTCAAAGAGATTGTGGGAGCCGATACCCAAATGCACGGCTCTGATATTTTCCTGCTCCATACCATAATCCACCATGCGGCGATAATTGGCATCCACATCCAGCTTGTTGTCATAGGGAGCAAGGGGCCAGTTATGCAGGGCCGCATCCACCTGCTCCATCTCCATGTTGGCGCCTTTGACCAGACGGATTTTAATGGGTGCCCCGCCGGAAGCCACCCGCTTTCTGGCCCAGTCCGTCAACTGCTGCTGAATGGGCCAGGCATCGGGAAGATAGGCCTGCAGCACCAGACCTGCGGAATGCCCCAGAAACTCCGGCTGATCCAGAGTACGGCAGAAGGCTTCCGCTGTAATGGCAAGATCTCTGTATTCTTCCATATCCAGATTGACAAATTTTGGTGTCAGGCTGCCGTCGGGATGAGAATAATGGTAGGCGGCTGCAGTGCGGTAGAGAAGGGAGAGTCTTTCCACCAGAACCTGTATGGTTTCCTCAAAGGCAAAGGAATTAATCTGGGAATAGATAGTTGATATTTTAACGGATATATACTCAATATCCGGGTTTTTCAAATCTTCCACATAGGTTTTAAGACGCTCGGTGCACTCCCCTTCCCCAAGAACCGCCTCACCCAGATGGTTGATGTTCATGCGGACACCCTCGGCCCTGCGGGTCGCCAGATGGGCATGGAGGGCTTCCGCCTCACCCGGCACAATGGACCGGCTGCTCTGTTTGCGGATGGCATCAATAAGTTTAGGAACGGATACCTTTGGAAGATGACGGCCTGCCCGGCTGAAAATCTGTGCCAGTATCTTCTCCTGAAAGGAGAAAAACCGGGGAATACCATCACTCTCCAGAATATGCACCACCTGCTCTGCCACCTTTGAAAAGTCCGAAGAACGGAAACTCCTGTCAATGAGCTTTGTCAGGGTGACCTTGTCTTCGGGGCGGTTCAAAAGCTTTGACATCTGGGACTGAATCCGCTTTTCTTCGTCAGTAAGAAGGCTGTTGGCCCGGCTCTGCCACTCACGGGCCAGCTCTGCGGCTTTTACAATGACCGGATCCTGCATTGTCTCTGTCATATTTTTCTCCTTTAGCATCAAATGTCATGGTGACAATTCATTAACATAATCCAGCCCGGCACGCAGACAGACTCACTTTCCACCATCAACTATGAACCCGTCATAACGGGCAAGATGGGCCTGCATGCACCGTGCAGCACCTGCTTCATCTCCTGTCTCCACCGCATCCACCAGCAGACAGAGATCCCTGTAATTCCCCTCAAGGGTACTTTTGTCTCTGGGCACATAGCGATCAAAGTAGGGATGGATATTTCCGTGGATGGTCGCCTGAATGGTTCTGTACACCTGATTGCCGGCAATTTCTCCCAGGGTCAGGTGGAGACGGTTGTCTGCGGCAATCACAGCCTCCCAGTCAAAGGGCTCTTCCAGAGCCTGGGCCATATCCTTTAAAAAATCCCTTAATATAATAATGTCATCAAACCCTGCTCTGCGGGCGGCCAGACCAGCAATACTGGCTTCAAGATCTTTTCTGAACTCCGCAAGCTCTGCTGGAGAAACCTTGTTTCTGCGCAGAAGCAAAGCCAAACCCTCGGTTACAGGTGCCGTTGCCACCTCCCGTACAAAGGCACCTCCACCCACACCCAGACGGATTTCAATCAGGCCTTTCTGCTCCAGTACACGGAGGGCTTCCCGCAGGGTTCCCCGGCTCACATCAAAAATTTCCTTCAATTCCCTTTCGGGGGGAAGCTTGTCCCCCTGCACCACACGACCTTCAAGAATGGCATCCTGAATCTGTTCCACCACATCCTGAAACATCCGGTTCTGCTTTGCTTTTTCAAACATACAAGTCCCTTGTCCATTTCTTTTACAGAACAGAAAAAATGCAAACCTCCAATGGTCAGACCTTTATACATAAATACAGCAGGAGCCGTCAATACCCCTTTAAGGGTCACAAGATCTTTGACAAGCCTTACTTGATTGTGATAGAGGCAATGGAGATAAAAATGAATTAAAATCTGAAGTTCATGAAAGGATTCCGGTTCACTACGCTCTTACATGAACCCGGTTGATTCCAAAAAACAAAAACCAGCAACCCTAAAAAAACAAAGACCTTTTATGAAATATATCCTTGCATCATGCGCCGTTCTTTTAGGCAGTTTTCTTTTTTTCCAATACGGTTCCACTTCAGACATCTTCTTAAGCCATACACCTGAAACACTGGAAAACGAGTCACTTACAGAGGCTATATGCAGCGAAATCTCCATGGAAGATCCGGAATTCAACACTGCCTCATTTAACGAAAAACCAGAACCCATAGAAGAAATCCATACGGGAACCGTAAAAGCCGGAGATACAGTCAGCCGCATCCTTTCTCCATGGCTTTCTCCTTCCCTCATCCATGAGCTGGGAAAAAGCAGTAGTCCTGTATTTGATTTAAGACGCCTCCGGACAGGCAGGGACTATAAAGTCATCACCCTGGACGGTGAATTTGCAGGCTTTGAATACAGCATAAACAGGAGTCAGTTTCTCAGTGTGGAGCTGGACAAAGAAGGCTTCCATGCAGAGGTGAATACCCTCAGCTTTGACCTTGAAACTGCAACAATAAATGGTATCATTGAAACAAGCCTGTCCGAAGCCATGCAAACCGCAGAAGATATTACCCTTGCCGTCCGCCTGAACAATCTTTTTGGATGGGAAATTGATTTTGCAAGGGATCTTCGTAAAGGAGACAGCTTTTCCGTGCTCGTGGAGCGTCGCTATCACAACGATACATTTCAGGGTTATGGCAATATCCTCGCCGCAGAAATTATCAACAGGGGCCATCGTTACGATGCCTTCCGCTTTGAGAATGAAGACGGTTCCGCTGATTTCTACAACTCCCAGGGCCAGAATATCCAGCGCTTTTTCCTGAAAAATCCCGTCCCCTTCAGCCGTATCACCTCAGGCTTCACCCATCGCCGCTGGCACCCGATTTTAAAAGATTACAGGCCCCACTATGGCGTAGATTATGCCGCCCCCACTGGTACTCCCATTTACGCGGCGGGCAGCGGAACCATTCTCCAGGTAGGCCAGAATGCAGGGGCCGGGCGCTATGTCCGCATCCGCCACGGCAACGGCTATGAAACCGCCTATCTGCACATGTCACGCTTCGAAAGAGGTATGCGCCCCGGAAGAAAGGTGAACCAGGGGGATGTAATCGGCTATGTGGGCCAGTCCGGCCTTGCCACAGGTCCCCATGTCTGCTTCCGTATGACCAAAGACGGTGTCCCAGTAGACCCCACGAAAATTGATTCACCCAGAGCCGGAGAACTACCCGAAGAACGCAGGAAGGAATTTGCCGCTCTGGTGGCCAGCCTGCAGCCACAGCTCGGCATACAGTATGCAGAACTTGAAAAAACTGAAAAGAAAAACAGCAAGGCAGAAAAAAAATCCATGTAAGCATTCATATGGAATTGCATACCAGAGGAAAAAACATGGCCACAAAGCTCTCTTTCATACACGGAATGTGGGGATCTCCGGAACTCTGGAGCAAGCAGAAAAACTTTTTCTCGGAAAAGGGTTATACCCTGAGCATACCTGCCCTTCTCCACCATCAGCCTCCGGGAAACCCTGAAAAAGTTGCAGGCTGTGGCATTGCAGATTATGTTAAGGACCTTGAAGAAAAGCTGAGCCAGGACGCTGAAAACACCATACTCATAGGTCATTCCATGGGAGGTCTGCTGGCCCAGATCCTTGCCCTTCGCCATCCCTTCAAAGCCATACTTCTCATCACACCGGCCCCGCCTGCAGAAGTTCCGGGTTTTGACCCTGCTTCCTTCATCACCTTTCTTCCCGTTGCCTTTCTTGGTGATTTCAGAAAAAAGGCCATACTGCCCAATTCAAGAAGCTTTCACCGCATCACCGGCGGCAGACTGGCTCCGGAAACAGAAAAGCAGCTTTTCAGCTGCCTTGTCCCGGAATCCGGAAAGGCCTTTTTTGAAATGGCTTTTCCCTTTTTTACTCCCTCTGCAATCACATCGGTGCCAGCGACAAAAATCCATTGCCCCGTGGCCGTATTCTGTGGAGGTAAAGACCTTGTAACCCCTCCCTCTGTGGTAAAAAAAATCCACCGCTACTATCCCAAAGCCAGACTTTTCTACTACCCGGATCTTTCCCATGGCATGCTATGGGAACCGGAATGGGAAGAAGTGGCTCAGGATATGCTGAGGTGGATTCAGGAAGTGGAAAAACTGTAGTGAAAGAGCTACAAAGCACCTGCCTGAAAATAGATATGGTAAATCATACCATAATGAAATGCACCGCCAATGAGCACCATCACATGAAAAAGCTCATGAAAGCTGAAGACCCCCGGAACCATCCGGGGTTTTTTTATGGCGTAAATCAGGCCTCCCAGAGTAAAAGCTACACCCCCTGCAAAGAGAAGAGTCACCTGCAGAGCCGTCATGTTACCAAGAACCTGATTCATCGGAAAAACAGCGGTCCACCCCATGGCCAGATAAATTCCGGCATAAAATGTACGTGGAGCCCTTGGGAAAAAAACCTGAGTCAAAAAACCAAAGGCCACAAACCCCCATTGCAGTCCGATCATCCCCCATCGCCAGCCGCCCTCCAGGCAGAAATAAGATATTGGCGTATAGGTTCCTGCAATCATAAAAAAAATGGCCATTCGGTCCATTTTTCTCCAGAAGGAAATCTCGTTTTCTTCCTGTTTAAACGCATGATAAAGGGCGCTGGCAAAAAAAAGAAAGGTTACGGACAGGCCATAGATCAGGGCAGTTATCAAACCTTCCCTTGATGAAGCAGCCACAGGGAGAAGAAAAAAAGTGCCTACAAGGGCAGCAATTCCTCCAGCCAGATGGGAATAGCAGTTAAATAGTTCCTGTCTCCTGGTTACCATGTTTTCCTCCTCTTTATCCGAAAACTTCCCCTGATCCTGAAGGGGAATCTGCACTCGCCAGTTTCCCGGAAAAGTGAGCATCCCCCAAAAACGCTCATCATGCATAAAAACTTCTTTTTAGGGCTGAGCATAGTCTCTCTGACAGGGAAGAAAACATAAAAAAGAGTTTGTGATAATTGTTTTACAAAGAACAGAAATCTCAGATTTCGGGGAGCTTCACCAGAACGGCACCGCTTTTCCGCTTGGTTTTACCCTCCCACCTGAACATCCTGATTTCACCGGTCTTTTGCATATGGGTCAAAAACTCTTCAGCATAATCCCGAAGTACCCCATTGCCACCTTCTGAGTGCAGACCCTTGCCTGTAATAATACGCATAATGGATACCCCCTCAACACGCGCCGTGAGGATTGCAGAACGCATACGTACATCTGCCTGTGCACTGTTAAGGCCATGGAGATCAAGGGTTTTTTCCGGAGAAGTCCAGATAAAAGGCTTGGGCTTCTCTATTTTTTCTCCAATAATCTCAGGCTCTGGCAGATCCGGTTCCTGCACAGGCCCCTCCTTTTCCGGATCTCCGCCCATGAGCACAAAAAGATCTGCCTCTGTATCCAGAACAGGGATTTTCTCCTTGATTTCGGGGACAGGAAGGTTTGATTTTTTCCGAAAACGGAGGCGTTTCTTTGGAGGTTTTGGAAGCGATGGTGTACTGTCCACTGATGACTGGTGGGCTCTGGAAGCATTTTTTTTCGGTAAAACCTCAGTCTCTTGTTTTTTTGTCGTTTCATTTTCAGCTACCTTTTCAGAAGCCTTTGCTGAAGGCAAGCTGGGGGACTTTTTTTTCCGGGCACGGGTATCTTTTCCCTTCTTGGCCCTGATTTTTCTTTTTTTTCCAGCAGCTGAAACAGAATCATCCTGTTTTTTTTCTTCTCTGCTCCAGATTTTTCTCCACAGACCCAACAGCCAGTCCTTCATAAGCATCCTTTCAGGCTGAATGAAACAAAATATTAATTTAAAATATAACTTATATCATACGTAAAAAATCATTTTCTTAACCGACAGATTCATTTCTTCATATCCCTGGAACAGCAATTGGCGGAGAGAGATTCAGGGGCTGGTTTTATCCCTGCTTTTTCACACCCGGAAGAACTGCAGCTACAGCCATGGCCGCAGCCTTTATTTCCGTGCTTCGGCCTGATCCTCCGCAGGCAAAGGGCTGCCAACCCGAAAACAATAAGTCCGACAACAAGGGTTTCAATAAATATCATTGGAGAACCTCCTTTTTTAAACCAATTAAAATATATAGCCCTGCCTAAAAAGGTCAAGAAAAACCTAGAATGCCCTTTGACAGCCACAAAGGACTCATCCATAATGAGCATCCGAAAAAATATCAGATAAAATAACCCAAGCACCATAATCCCATGGATCACAAAAACGATAATGAAACCCCATCAGCCAGAAACGGTTCAGCCCTGAGCAAAATCATCCATGTAGATATGGACGCCTTTTATGCAGCCATAGAACAGCGGGACAACCCGGAGCTGAAAGGCCGACCCGTCATTGTAGGCGGCAACCCCAAAGGCCGCGGTGTTGTGGCAACGTGCAGCTATGAAGCCAGAAAATTCGGCATTCATTCCGCCATGTCATCAGCTCAGGCCCTACGGAAATGCCCCCATGCCATTTTTATCCATCCCAGAAAAGAAGTGTATGCCGCTGTTTCCATACAGATTTTTTCCATATGCCAGAAATTTTCCAGCTGCATTGAACCCCTTTCCCTGGACGAAGCCTTCCTTGATGTCAGTGAAGATATCCTGAACCTTGGTTCCGCCACCCGCACAGCAGAAAGACTTCTGGAAGAAATCCATAAGCATACGGGGCTTACAGCTTCAGCCGGAGTTTCCTTTAACAAATTTCTGGCCAAGGTGGCCTCGGAGATCCATAAACCCGCAGGAATAACCGTCATCCGCCCAGAAGAAGCCCCGGCCTTTCTGGAAAGCCTGCCGGTACGCAAATTTTTTGGCGTTGGAAAAACAACGGAAAAAAAAATGCACAAGCACGGCCTTTTTACGGGGGCGGATATAAAAGCCATGGGAGAAGAAAAACTGAAGGCCCTTTTTGGTAAAGCAGGAAAGGATTTTTACACCTTTGCCATGGGCCGGGATGAGCGACCTGTCATGGCACAGAGAATCAGAAAGTCCATGGGAAGAGAAGTCACTCTGGAAAGTGATATCCGGGATACAGATACCATGCTTGCCATTCTCAAAACTCTGGCAAGAGATGTTGAGGCCTGTCTTCTCCGGAAAAAATACGCCGGTCATACCCTTACACTGAAGGTTAAATATGATAATTTCTGCAGCATAACCAGATCAGCAACCTTTGTCCGCCCCCTGTGGCGTGCAGAAGACATAATGGAAAACATACCTGAGCTTCTGGCCCGTACCGAAGCCGGGAAAAAAGCCGTCCGCCTCCTTGGCCTTTCCATATCCCAGTTCCCGGAAACAGAAACAGAACAGACAAAGGGACAGATGCTTCTTCCCTTTATATTTCATAAAACCACAGACTGCACCCCTAACAAAGGTTAAGCACTACGGGCTTTCCAGCACAATTTCTCCGGGCTGCTCCCAGGCTGAGGCATTGAAACCAGCCACCTGCCACTTTTCGTGCAGTTTTTCCAGCTCCCCGGATGCCAGAAGACGGGCCATGCCCTTATCAAAAATGTGCATCAGCTTCATAGAAGAAGGCCTGTCCGAAAAAGCCAGATAAGCCTTCTGACCCCAGAGGGGAGCAACCCGGTAAACCACCGTATCCACCATATGCGTATCAACATAACGATCCACATCAATTCGGGAATCAATGAATGCATCCACCCGGTCTGCGTCCAGCAGACGCCAGAGATTGCCCTCTTCGGGAATCTCCATCCTGTGCATGATAATACCTTTGAGGGGATTTCTTAAATGATAATCATAACCCCTGTACCAGACAACGGAACGCCCCTTAAGGGAGTTCTGTCCCGCCCAGTCCGGAAAAAGCTCCTTTTTAAAGACAGCGACAGTATATTCAATGTAAAGGGGTAAAGCCGGAACCTTGAGACCTGCGGCATCGGCATCTTCTTTCCATACACTGGGCATGGCATCGGCATGGCCATTTCTCAAAAGATTCAGGGAACGGTTCCAGTTGGCAAACTCCCATGACACCCTAACCCCTTCCGGTTCATAAATTTTTTTTAAAATCTCAAAGAAAAAACCAGTACCATCATTATGGGTCTGACCTTCCCACTCCGGCGTGACAATATGAATCCGCGGAGAAAATTCATCGGTCCTACCCTGGTAAGGCAGGGTAAGCAGAACAGCAGAGAGAAGAAAAAAAACTGTCCGGAACCCATTTTTTCTTTCAGATCTCATCATCATCCTCCTCAAGAAGCCTGACCTCCGAACCATCCACACCCTCAAAAGAAATAAGATGGGCTTCCAGATCCAGGGAATATAAATCCATATCCCTGACGGAAAAGGCCCAGTCTCCAACGCCTATGCCCCGGGGCAGCCTGACTCCCGGGGCCTGCATAAGAGGATGCCATGAAGGCAGATCCCGACCTTCATTAAGACAGCGATAGGCACAGCTAACCGGCAGCCAGTCCGGATTATTTTTCAGACAATCCCGGATGGCAAGACATTCTGTTTTGTTGCTGAATCGTTCATTATAAATCCGGCATTCCCCAGATTCAAGGTCCAGAAACTCACAGGCCAGCCGGGTATAATAAATAAGGCTTGTCTCCTCTTCCTCCATTTTAACAAGGCAGCATCTGCCGCAGCCATCGCAGAGGGATTCCCATTCCTCCATACTCATCTCTTCCAGTTTTTTATTTTTCCAGAATCCCATACAGTCTCCCATTGCGGCCCAGAGCATATCCCCATCAGGCAGCTTGAATCTTAACAAAATACAGACCACACAAAGAGCAGGGCCATCAATACAAAAAACATTGGGATTTTTTAAGATAAAATGATAATAGGATATTTTTTAGCAAGCTGCCACCGTAAATATGTATTATTCCATAAAGTGGTCTGCTCTGCCACAATAAAAGATCCCACGGCAAAGGGATTTCATCTGCACCATAAACTCCCAAAGCCCATCCTTATCAAAAAAAAGAGAACGATGATGTCAATTTTCGAAAAAAGCAGCAATCCGAAAATCATGGCCTACGGACTGGGACTTTCCGCCATGCTGGTCATTGTTCTGCTAATGGCGGGCAATGCCTTTTTCCACTATCAGGATACCTTTCGGGCAGGGGAAAAAAAAGCCCTGGAATTATCCCGCATGCTGGCCCTCAGTTCCACCCAGAAACTGGCCGGAATAAGAATTCTTTTCAAGGGTATGTCCATGACCATGGACGGATGTCTGCAGAGTGACAACCAGGCACCAACCTGCAGGGATATAAGCCTCCAGCTAAAGGAACTGAGCCTGTATGAACCCCATATCATGGATCTTCTCATCATTGATGCCGAAGGAGGCATCCTCCACTGGAGTGCCGACCCTCCCGTTCCGGACATCAGAAACCGTCCCTATGTACGCATACACCACACCGGCCGTCACGAAGGACTGGTCATCAGCCCGCCCATACAGTCCATGCGGGAGGACAAAAAATGGTTTTTTGCCATATCACAGGCCTACTACTCCAGTGACGGTCACCTGAAATATATCTTTGCCGCCCTAATTGATCTGGAAGTTCTCCTTCAGAGTTACGAAGGAATTCTGCTACCTGAGGATGGAACAGCAGGTCTGCTCATGAATAACGGACAGATCATCATCCGCATACCCGACCATGAAGACTTTGTTGGAAAATACTCCCATATCATTCCCCATCATATGGATCTGGGCAAAAACAGAGTCATACATGGCATGGGCCTTGACAAGACTCCGAGAATAATCGCCTTTCAGACCATAGATCCTTATCCCATGGCAGCATGGGTTTCCCTGTCCAGAAAGCAGATGATCGAAAACTGGTGGCGGCAGGGCAGAACAACGGCCGCCATCAGCCTGCTGGTTCTGTTTTTTTTCATCTTTCTCACCCATTCCCTGGCCAGAGCCCTCAAACGGCAGGAGCAGGAAAAACATGCCTTGATCACCCTGGCAGGCACCGATGCCCTCACAGGTCTTGCCAACCGGAGACAGGCCCTTTTAAGCCTGGAGCGGGCCATGGCAAGATCCCGTCGCACGGGACAACCCCTTTCCATCATCATGCTGGATCTGGACCATTTCAAGGCCGTCAATGACACCTTCGGCCACCCAAAAGGAGATGCCATCCTCCAGCTTGCCGCAAAAAACATAGAAAAAAGGCTGCGTTCCTCGGATCTTGCCGCACGCATAGGCGGCGAAGAGTTTCTTGTCATCCTTCCCGATACTGACCTTGCCGGAGCTGAAAATCTTGCGGAATCCCTGCGCCTTGGCTTCAAGGATAATCTGAAGCTGCCCAAACCTGTACCATGGAAGGTTTCCGCCAGCATAGGAGTCTGCACCATGAATAATGAAGACACGGCAGAATTTATTCTCTGCCGTGTGGATTCCCTGCTTTATCAGGCCAAAAAAAAGGGAAGGGATCAGGTTGTAACGGAAACGGAGGAATGAGTCCCGCAGGCATTAAAGCTCCCTGTTCTTTTTAAAAAGATCTGCTATGTCTTCCAGCACCATATAAAAAGAGGGCACCAGAATCAGGGTAATAAAAGAAGCGAAGAGAATACCATAACCAAGGCTGATGGCCATGGGAATGAGAAAACGGGCCTGCCTTGAGGTTTCAAAAATCATGGGCGCCAGCCCGCCGAAGGTGGTCAGGGTGGTCAGCATGATGGGACGGAAGCGGGAAACCCCTGCCTCCCAGATGGCCGGCAGGGTCTCCACCCCCTGCCTCCGGCTGCGGTTGGCCCGGTCAATCATCACAAGGGAAGCATTCACCACCACACCACAAAGGGCCACAACCCCAAAAAGACTCATCATGGAAAGGGAATAACCCATGATGAGGTGACCAGCAACGGCCCCCACCAGCCCGAAGGGAATGCAGCACATGATGATAAGGGGCTGGAAGTAGCTCTTAAAGGGCACGGCCAGCAGGGCATATATGGCCACCAGCGCCATCAAAAGCCCCATGAAAAGACGCTGGGTGCTCTCCTTCATGTCTGCCTGCCTGCCTTCAAAACCCGCATTCAGCCCCGGATACCTGTTTTTAAGATCCGGCAATACCTCCGCCCGCAGGGTTTCCACCACCTCACCTGCCCGTGAAGCCGGGGTCACATCCCCCGTTACGGTGAGAATGCGGCGGCCAGCCCGCCTCCTTATCTCCGTATAGGCCCGCCCCTCTTCCAGACGCACCACCTCCCGCAGCAAAACTTCCCCGCCCGCAGGTGTACGGATAATCAGATCCTTAAGATGCTCCATGCGCAGACGCTCCTCAGCAGGAAGACGTACCCGGACAGTAATCTCATTTCTGCCCCTCTGAAAACGCAGGGCCTCAACACCCTGGAAGGCAGCCCGCACCTGCCGGGCCACCTCCCTTGCCGTCAGTCCCAGGCGCTCTCCCTCAGGCAGCATGACAAAATCAAGCTGTTTTTTCCCCCTTGCAGTGCCGTCATCCACGTCACTTACCAGAGGAAAATCCATAAGCTGTGCCGCCAGGTACCTGCCAGCTGCTTCCAGGGTATCAATATCCCTGTGGGAAAGCTCCACGGTCAGGGCCTTGCCTGAACCGGGGCCGCCCCGATCCGCCTGAAAACTGATGGTTTCAATACCCGAAAGCCTGCCCACATCCTTCCGCCATTGCTGAACCAGTGCCGTAGTACCCACGGGTCTGACATCGGGTGGTGTCAGGTAAATCCGTACCTGTATGGTGTTTTCCCGGATTCTGGAAAAAATCCCTAATGCAAGATCTTCTCCTCCGTTTTCCGCCACAAGTTTTCTGGCCGAAGCAATAATCCGGTCATGGACCTCCGTGGCCCGCTGACTGGAAGATCCATAGGGAATAACCGCCTCACAAAAAGCAAAATCCGACTCAATGCGGGGAAAAAGCTCCATTCCCATGCGACCGCTTTTCACATACCCGAAGGTGGCCAGCAGCACAGCCATACCCACGGCAATCACCAGATAACGGTGGGCCAGACAGCGGCTCAGCAGGGGACCGTAAAACCCGTTTATAAAGCGGATGAAGCCCTGACTGAAGGCATGCTGAAAATCCGAAAATTTTGCAAAAACACCCCGTTTGATTTTCCGCTGATGGGCCAGATGGGCAGGCAGAATAAAAAGGCTTTCAATGAGAGACATGAAAAAAACAGCCACCACCACCACAGGCAGTGTACCGAATATTTTACCAAGCATTCCTGGAATAAAGGCCATGGGTAAAAAAGCGACTATGTTAGTCAGCACACTGAAGGTGACAGGTACGGCCATTTCACGGGCACCCTGTATGGAAGCATCCATAAAGGAAAGACCCCGCTGGCGAAGGGAATACACATGTTCCCCCACTACAATGGCATCATCCACCACTATCCCAAGTGTTACAATAAAGGCAAAGAGGGTAATCATATTGATGGTGAAATCTGTCATGGGAAGAAAAAGAAAGGCTCCAAGAAAACTGATGGGAATGCCAAGACTCACCCAGAAAGCCAGCCGGATCTCCAGAAAGAGGGCCAGAAGGATAAAAACAATGAGAAGCCCTATGCCCGCATTACGCAGAAGAAGATCTGCCCGCTGTTCAAAGACTTCTGAAAAATCCCTCACTATATCAACGTCAATACCTTCTGGCAGACCTGCTGAAAAATCTTTGAGAGCAAACTGACTTGCCCTGGAAACGGAAATGGGTGTTTCATCCCCAACCCGGTAGACATTCACCATGACCGAAGGGTAGCCATTGAAATAAGCCCTCACATCGGTGTCTTCAAAACCTTCCTCCACACGGGCAATGTCCCCCAGAAGCAGTCTGGAGCCGTCTGTGTGGGTCATAATGGCAAGATCCCTGTAACCGGCTGCGGTGTATATTCTGCCCTTCATACGGAGAAGAATCTCACCACCTTCCGTATCCAGACGGCCTCCCCCCATCTCAACAGAAATTTCCGCTAGCTTTCTGGCAACGGTATCCAGGGTGATACCATGGCGTCTCAGTTTTTCTTCAGAAATCCAGACGGAAATCTCATGGTCCCTCACCCCTTCCAGAGCCGTCTGGGTGATGCCCTCCTCTTCCAGAAGCCGGTCCCGCAAAAGTTCCGCAGCTTCCCGCAGTACGGCTTCCTCCGCCGACCCGTAAACAGCAATGGAAAGCACCTCCCGCATTCTCGCATTCACAACAACACGGGGGCTTTCCGCCCCTTCGGGAAAGGTGGTGATCCTGTCCACCTCCCTCTGCACATCCTGGGAAAACCTGTTAATATCCGTGCCTTCAAGCACTTCAATCTGCACCCTTCCCATGCCTTCAAAAGCAAAAGATACAAACTTATCCACCCCTTCCAGCCCCTGAACTGCCTCTTCCAGGGCCAGCACAATCCCCTGTTCCACTTCTTCAGGACCTGCACCGGGATAGGCCACGGAAACCGTTACCACTCCAAGATCAAAATCAGGAAAAACCTCCTGTTTGATGCCCGAGAACATGATGAGGCCACCCACAAGGCAGGCCACCATGAGAAGATTGGCTGCAACATTGTTGCGGGTCATCCAGGCAATGGGGCCCCCTGTCTGCTTTTCCATATCCTATTCCTTTTCCGGCTTTTCAGACCTTCGGGGAGCTTTTCCCGATCCTTTTTCCATGGCTTCACCCGGGAAAGATGGACTTCCCTGTATCTCTGTTTCCACGGTCATCCCTTCCACAGCCAGGCCCAGATCGGAAATCACCAGCAGACTGCCTTCCTCAAGGTCAGGGGCAATGTATACGCCTCTCTTATCGGTAAACAAAGGATTCACAACAACAAAACGCAGACGATTTTCCCCGTCCACCACCCAGACCTGACGCCCCTCCCTCAGGCTGCCATGGGGCAGGAAAAAGCCCTCTTCAAAGCGGCGTCCCTCCACCTCCATGGAAAGAAAATCCCCAAGAAAAAGCGAAGGCAGTGGAGTTTTCAAACTTAAAGGATCTTCCACACTTACAAGCATACGGGCCATACGGGTATTTTCCGTAATATCCGGAAGAATCTGAAAGACCCTCCCCTGCCGCTCACCACCTGCGGTACGAATACGAACATGGGAAGGTCCTTTTTCGTAATTTCTGGTACGCAAAACAGAGGTCCGGTCCAACGGAATCCTTGCTTCTATCCAGAAAACATCCCTTCCCGCAAGGCTTGCCAGAACCTCGCCAGCAGACACCCGGCTGCCTGCCACCACACTGCGGCGGGTCAGCACCCCGTCAAAGGGTGCTCTGATGCGGGTTCTTTCCAGCTGAATCTCCGCCATTTCCAGATCCGCTCTGGCGGAAGCCAGGGCAGCCTCCATCTGACGCATCTGCGGTTTTCTCAGGGTCAACTCCGTTGCGGCAAGGCTTTGCCCTGTGAGGCCTTCCAGGGTTTTCACCTCGGCTTTTGCCATGGCTGCCCTGCCCTTTTCAAGGTCCAGATCCGCAACCGCCCTGTTCACGGCAGCCGCTGCCCTGTCTACAGCTATACGGAAATCAGAAGGATCAACCTTAAGCATAAGATCGCCCCCATCCACATGCCCCCCCGGAAAAAAATCCTCTGACATAAAAATCAGTGTGCCTGCCAGCGGACTCCGTATATCCACCTCCTTTTCAGCCACAACGGTACCCATCAGGAAAAGCTGCTCCACAGCCGGCTCTTTCTGCAATGACAGAACCGTAACAAGGGGGGTAGCCTGCACAGCCGGTCTCCTCTGGGCCGAAGGCCTGGTTTCAAGAAAATACCGGCCAAGGCCCGCACCCATGGCAATAATCACAAGGGGTAAAAGAATTCTGATCCACAGGGATCTGCGGGAAACTGGTGGTTGATCATAAAGGGATGGCGTCATGAGAATATACTCCCGGAAAACGGTTGTTCTGATCAGAAGAAGACCTGCTCCTGCAAAACATTTTTAGTAATTATTCAGAACATTTTATCTTGAAAAACTGTTCATTAATTTCAGAATTTTGGCTCCAGACAAAGACAATCGGGCTGTTTGTGAGTGACATTGCAATCGTTTCGGATCAGAGCGTCGCAGACCTGTGCGAAAGAAGCGGCAAACTGTCTGACCCGCCACAAAGGCAGCGTACCAAGGCCTGCCATGGTAATCAAAAAGCTTATCCTGCCTGTGGCGGGGAGTTTTTGCCGCTTCCGCACAGGGCAAGAAGCTCCCGAATAAGATTGCGTCACGAACAAATGGCTCGGTTGTCTATACACCTGATTGAAGGTATTCAATTTGTCAAAGGCAGGCTTAAAGGTCCGTCCTGCGAAAGATTTTTACGGTAAGGTGCCTGCAGAGCCATCCGGCCGGCCTGCCCTCGCCCCTTCTTCCCACCACTGCCCCCCCAGAGCACGGTGCAGGGCTATACGCGCCTGCATACGGACAACCTGCTGATTCACAAGGCGCTCTTCCAGATCCCGTATCCGGCTGCGGGCCGTGAGCACCAGATCAAAATTGTCTCCACCCAGCCTGTAACGCCGCAGGGCTTCCTCCAGTGTCATCCGGGCCGCATCCAGACGCAGACGGGTCTCCCCTAAAAGGGCTTCCTGACGTGCTTCCCGGACAAGGGCATCCTCGACCTCCCTGACAGCGGTCAGCACACTACGTTCATAGGCAGCCACCCTTTCCCGGACCACAGCCTCACTGCGTGCCACATTGGCCCTGCGCCTGCCTCCGTCAAAAACCGGAATGGCCAGACCCGCAGCCGCATCCAGAAGCCAGCCCTCACCCAAAAGGGCCAGGCCCGCTGCGGTCAGCCCGCCCCGACCCGAAAGGGTGAGGCCCGGAAGACGCAGGGCACGGGTGGCTTCCATATCCCAGCCCGCAGCCGTAAGCCGGGCCTGGGCGGCACGTATATCAGGTCTTTTTTCAATCAGTTCAAGGGGCAGACCCGGATCAGGCAGGGCAGGGAAAAAAATATCCCTCCTTTTTTCTGCCCCTCCCATGGAAAATTCCGATGCAGCCCTGCCCGTAAGAAGAGCCATACGATGCTCCTGCAGACGCAGCTCTCCCTTAAGATCCGGAATGCGGGAACCCACACCCAGCACCACTTCCTTCTGGCGCAGAATATCCAGAATACCTGCCATGCCCCGGCTGAAACGGGCCTTTTCTATCTCCAGAAGGGTCTTTTCCTCTGCAAGCTGCCCTTGGGCAAGATCCAGCAGATAGAGGGTATGCACATAAAGACTCCATGTATCAGCCACACTTGCGGCCACAGTCATGGCGGCACTTTCCAGATCCCCCCGGCTGGCCCGGAAACGCTCACCCTCTGCGGCGGATGCTGCTGCCACACGGCCCCAGATATCCACTTCATAACTGGCTGCAAAGAAAGTATTATAGCGTTCCGTTGTCCGGACCTGACCGCTTTCACTGTTCCTTGACCTCTGCTGGCCGGCTTCCGCATTAAAATTCAGCTCCGGCCAGAAACCCGATTTTCCTGCCTCAAAACCAGCTGCTGCCGCATCCAGTCTTGCCAGGGCTTCACGGATATCCAGATTGGAACCCAGAGCCTCTTCCACAAGGATATTAAGTTCAAGGCTCCCAAAACCCTCCCACCATTTTTCTGCGGGCAAAGCACTGAGGCCCCCTTCTGCGCCGTAGGCATCCGGCAGGCCCTGGGGCAGGATCTCCGGAAAATCCGGCTGCCTGACCCCGCAGCCCCAAAGAAACAGGACTGTCAGCAAAATACAGAACAGTCTAGCCACATCTGCCCCCTAAAGAAAAAACATACGCGAATGTGCCTTTGCCGCAAGCCGCATCTGACTGTCTCTGGCTTCGGCTTCCATCACAAGAAAACGGGCAGACTTTTCCACAAGCGAAACCCGTATATCATAGGACAGATCTTCCACCATCAGCGGCCGTAAAAAAGTTCCGTTCAACTCAAGACTCACCGCAGCCCTGCCCGACTCAAGAATGGAAAAAGGGCCGAAGACATTATCAAAGGCAGCCATGAGAAAGCCTCCCTGCAGAGACCCTGCGGGATTGGCCAATCCCTTTTCGTGCATGAATCTGCAGGAAAGGTAAGCACCCGGTAGATATTCCGTAAAAATCCCGTTCAGGGTCTCAAAGCAGGGTGGGAGAACAAAACCATCCCCCATATTTTGGCCCATACTCTTTAATTTTCTTAAAATGCCTTCATGGGAATTGAATTTTTCCTGCACAGCCTTCTCCACTTTCCATATTTTTTTTAAAGCAGTCCCAAAAACATACATCCTTCTTTTACCCGATCTGATCAAAAATACCAGAAGCGTCAAGTAAAGTTGGGTAAAGAAAGGATCTTGCAAAAACAGGAAGGGGACGTTAAAGCTTCGGATGAAAAGGGCTTTTCGGGCCGTATTATACGCAGGGCCTGAATTGTTATTCATTAAAACAAAGACAACTTCATGAGAGGAAAGAAGCGCATGTACAGATCCGAAACAGGCAGTCCGGAACAGGCAAAAGACATGGAAACAAAAGAAACCGGCCTCAAATCAGAAAAAACCTGCGAAATCTACACAGACGCGGAGCAGCTTGCCCTTATTGAAAGAGCCTTGTCCGGTATTTCCCAATAAATAAACTGAGTACCACTGTACTTCAGCCATACGAACTGAAATCAGGAAAATGATAAGGCAGGTCTCCGGGTCTGCCAGCGGGCACCCCGTGAAGGGTGCCCTGCAGCCCAGGGTGGTGAAATCATTTGGCAGTGACAGACCTTGCGCCTGCAAGACCTGTGAAATGAAAACTACAGATATCCCCCTCAGTTTTCATTCAAAAGTCCGAATTTCTTCATTTTGGTAAAGAGAGTTTTCCTATGGATACCAAGGCTTTCAGCAGCATTTTCCCTGTGCCACTGATGGCGGTGAAGTGCTTCCACAATGAGCTTTTTCTCATAGGCATCCACCCTCGGAACAAGGGTCGTACTTTTTTCAAACTCAACCTCATCTTCCTTAAGTCCATCCCTTTCACCCAGAAAATCAAGATTCCCCAATGAAAGATAACGCTGAATGGCATTCTGCAGCTCCCGGACATTACCCGGCCAGTCATGGCTGGAAAAGGCTTCCAGCAGCTTACCCGTCACCGGCGGCAGCACCCTGCCAGCACCATATTTATTAAAAAAATGATCCATGAGAAGTGGCAGATCTTCCTTGCGGTCCCTGAGGGCAGGAAGACGTATGGGCACAATATGAATTCTGTAAAAAAAATCTTCCCGCATACGGTTTTCCCGCAGAAGATCGTAAAGATTTCTATTGGTTGCCGCAATGACACGGATATCCGGCTTCAGGGTTTCAGTGCCGCCCACAGGCGTAAATCCGGCACCATCCAGCGCCCTGAGCAGCTTTATCTGCATGGCCAGGGGGATTTCTCCGATTTCATCAAGAAAAAGCGTTCCTCCGTCCGCAGCGGCAAGGTAGCCCTGCTTATCCCGGTCTGCCCCGGTAAAAGCACCCTTCTTATGACCAAAAAAGGCACTCTCCGCAAGATTCTCACTAATGGCTCCGCAATTAACGGCAACAAAGGGCCCACGCACCCTTTCACTCATATCATGGATGGCTCTGGCCGTGAGTTCCTTTCCCGTACCCGATTCCCCGTAAATAATAACACTGCTGATACCCGATGCTGCTTTAAGAATCCTCTCATAAACATCCTGCATCACCTGACTTTTTCCCACCAGTCCACCAAAATGCCAGCGTTCCTGCATGGCTGAACGAAGCCRCCTGTTTTCTTCCCTCAGGCTTTCTTCCCTTACCATCAGGGCGGATTCTGAAGCTTTTCGTTCAGTAATATCAATAAAAACTGCCTGCACCCGGCCCACAGTACCGTCAAAGGATGCAAGGGGGGCATAGATAACCTCGTACCAGCGGCCTTCTTCGGAAAAAAAGACTTCCTTGCGCACGGTCTCACCGGCAAAAACCCTTTCCACGGGACAATCTTTGCAGGGTTTCTTACGTTTATAAAAAATTGAATAGCAATATTCACCTTCAGGATTATATCCGGATTGTGAAATAAGACGACGGTTGGCAAAAATAACCCTGCCCTTAATATCCCGGACAAAAACAGGACCCGGAAGGTGATTGACGATGGCAGCCAGCTGTGCTTCGCGCTCATGCAGAAGGTGCCTTGCCCTCTTGGCTTCCGTAATGTCCATGAAAGAGGCCACACTTACCTGTGTACCCTCCACCATGCCCACCTTCATGAGAACGTCTTTAACCTCTCCTGCCCGATTCAAAAACTGACATTCATAAACCGAAGGTGCCCGCCCCGGCTCCGTACGCCTCCACACATGATAATTTTCCATGCGTTTGACATCTTCCGGTACCACAAAATCCTTCCACTTTTTCTTGCCAAGGATTTCCTCTCGGGTATAGCCTGTCATCTTTGCAAAGGTGGCATTGCAGAAACGGATATATTCATTATTTTCAATAAGTATGGTTCCTGTACCTGTGTTTTCCAAAACACCGGCATAGCGGGCCTCTGCCATAAGCAGAGCCTCTTCCACCCTTGCCCGCTCCAGCTTCTGATGGAGATGGTCAATGCCGCTTGCCACATCATCGGCAAGGCTGGACAGAAGAACGCATTCCTTTTCCCCAAAGCCCCCTTTGGTAAAAGAATACAGGGTAAGGGCACCAATGGGTCTTCTGCGGCCCTCCACCATCAGGGGAAGACTCAAAACAGAACGGAAACCATGGGCCAGAGCATCGGAGACCCACTCCGATGGATAATCACTGGAAGAAATCTCCATATCCCGGCTCAGAAAAACCTCTTTTGTACGTATAGCAATTCCCGTAGGCGTATCGGAACCTGGACCCGACTCTGCCCATGATACCTTCATCTCCTCAAGATATGCCTTCCCCTCTCCCCAGCAGGCCACCTTCCGTACAGGCTTACCTTCGCTGTCTTCCCTGTACCCAACCCAGCAGAGGGCATAGCCTCCCATGGCCACCAGAGCCATGCATATTTCCCGCAGAAGATAGGACTCATCGCTGGCCTTCAGAAGGGCATGGTTGCAACGCCTCAAAAAAATAACGAGGGTCTCCAGGTCCTTCAGAGCCAAAGGCTTTTCTTCTCCGGACGCAGGTATCATATCAGTATACTCTTCCCAGTTCATTTGGTTCACATCCATTTCGCAGATTCAGGGTTACAGTATTCGATATAAGGCAGGTGCAGCTCTGTCAGGCTACAAATCTGATTCAGGCTCTGCTGGAACTTCACCTTCCATACATGGAAACCTAAAATTGATCTGAAACCCTTAACAGATCACACACCACATTAAAGAACATGGTTTTAATTCATCCAACCTCAGGACAAACAAAAATGCAAGCCCCTAAAAAAAAGAATCCCGACAGAATCATAAATGATCCGAAGGGATTCATATCTGCCAGACTTCCCCATGCCCGGCCCATGGCAATGGTAAAGTTTTAGATTGTGACTGAAATTTTTGCGTTTTTTTAGTTTGCTGCCCTGTCTGAAAAGACACAATACCAAGGTTCATCTACACCTGATGTACAAAATCTTCCTTCATCCCCAGCTCCATGTATATACGGTCAAGGCATGCTCTGCATCTTCTATGCTTTCATAGAAATTTGGTTTTACCTTTTTTTTCTTAAGGGTATTTCCCAATTCCTCACGCAGAAACTCATCAGTAGTATAACGGGTAACACCCGCATAAAAATGTTCCATTAAACGGTTTACCATACTGGCATATTCATCCATCAGTTCCTGTTGAATGGTAAAATTCTCATAATTCACAATGGCATCCACACGTTTTTCAAGGTGTGAAAGATGTTCAGCAACAATAAACTCAATACGTTGAATATCCCTTAAGCTTTCAATGCTGTAGTTTTCAAAATTCACATAAAAACGATTTTTGTCTGCATCATATCGAAAACGCTTTTCCAGGGAGTCTTTTTTATCGGGAAGAGTCATGGCAGCCTCACTTTTTAAAATTAAAGGCATGTTACACAATGCAGCAACGGAATTTATCTTTAGCTAAACATGCTGTTCAGGCCATTCTTCCTGAGATTCAAACACACCAGTGAGGCAAAAAGAGGTGCAGGAGGATTACTCCCGCCTGCAACCCTTTTTATAACGCCTGCTTCAGCATCAAATGCATTTCATCCGTATGAACCCGGAAATATCCTATGAGGATACATGGACCCTTTCCGCAGCAGTAACTTCCTGACGGGGAGGCTTGGTGGTAAAGGCCAGAACAGCACCCACGGCACAAAGAACCGCTGCCACCATAAATGCCGTTGTGTATCCCATCTGAACGGAAAAACGGGGAGCAAACATGGCTGCCACACCATAGGAAAGGAAAACTATGCCGTAGTTATTACCCACGTTCTTGGTTCCAAACCAGTCCGTTACAACGGAAGGTGTTGTGGAAAGATACCCACCGAAACAAAAACCAACAACACAGGTTGCAATCAGATAGGTTCCATAATTCATGGGAACAAGGGACATGAAGATCATGACCACCACAAAACCTGCGGACATGAGAGCCAGGGACTGCATGCGACCGATACGGTCGGAAATAGCGCCCCAACTGAAACGCCCCAGTGCATTGAAAAGGGAAATGGTGACAACAGCATTACCCGCCTGGGCAAGAGTAAGACCAACAAGGTCCATGCCGATGTTGGCGGCAATGGCAATAACCATAAGGCCAGCAGCTGCACCGAAGAAATATATCAGGGTCAGGGAATAGAACTGGGGTGTACGCATCATTTCAGAAGGAGTATATTGTTTGGCAGACTGAGTCACCTTACCGGTCTGGGCAACACCCTCCTTGGGAGGAGTATATCCCGGAGGAACATAGCCAGCAGGCGGCTGCACCATGAAAAATGCACCAATCACGATAAGAATAGCATAGGCTATACCAAGATAGGCAAAGGATTCCGACACACCCACATTATTAATGAGCGATACGATCACAGGTTTCAATGCCATCCCACCAACACCCACAAAGGCCAGATTAAGACCGGTTACAAAACCGCGTCTGTCCGGGAACCACTTGGCGCAGGTAGCTACGGGAACCACATACACGGCACCCATGGCAAAACCTGTGATGAAACCGTAGGTCAGATACATACCCATGATGGAAGTGGATTGTCCCGCAAGGAAAACCCCCATACCCGCAACAATACCACCCACAATGGCAACATTTCTGGGCTTGAGCTTATCCTGCACCCTTCCTGCCACCAGTACGGCAATGGTAAAAGAAACCATGGTCACCGAGAAGGTGAAAACCACATCTCCCCTGTCCCACCCGAATTTTTCAACAAGGGCTGAGTTAAAAAGGCTCCAAGTATACACTGCACCGAGAATGGCCTGCATAAGACAGGCACCCGCAACGACCAGCCAACGATTGAACAAAACCTTTTCCTGCATGGTTTCCCCCTTGGTTTGCAACTTTATTGATCAGAAAGAAGGCCTGCATAAGACATCACAGGATCCAAACCGCTGAAAAACATTTTTCAACGGGTCTTGCTGAACACAGCTTTGCGTTTTTCAAGGAAGGCTGAGGTACCTTCCTTTGCATCCGAACTGGCAAAACAAAGACCAAAGGCCTCCCTTTCCATATAAGATCCGGAAATGAGATCCACCTCGATCCCCTTATGAACAGCAACCTTGGCCAGGGCTATGGCTGCTGGCCCCATTGCTGCTATGGATGCTGCTGTTTTCTGAGCTTCTTCCATCAGCTGCTCTGCGGGCAGCACACGGTTAACCAGACCAAGCTCTTTTGCTTCTTCAGCTTTAATGCGCTTTGCCGTAAAAATCAGCTCCATGGCCATGGCAGCACCCACCCGCCTTGCAAGGCGCTGGGTTCCCCCGAAACCGGGAATCAGCCCCAGCGTTTCTTCGGGCAGACCAAACATGGCTTTTTCCGAGGCATAGATAAAATCACAGGCCAGGGCCAATTCACATCCGCCGCCCAGGGCAAAACCGTTAACAACGGCTATGACAGGCATAGGAAGGAGGGCAATTTTTGCCATCATGGATTGCCCAGCATCGGCAAAGATCCTTGCGGAAAAACTGTCCATGTGGGCGAGCTCGGAAATATCAGCACCCGCCACAAAGGCCTTGTCTCCGGCTCCCGTCAGCAGAACAACCCGCACGCCATCATCCATCGCCAGAGCATCAAACAGCGTATTCAGCTCCGCAATGAGTTCCCCATTCAGAGCATTCAGAGCTTTGGGGCGGTTCAGGGTAATGCGGACAATCCCATCTTCTTTTTCATAAATAAGATTCTTGAATTCCATGTTTCATCCTTTTTCCATAGTATTTACGACCAGCCGGAAATCAGAGCCGGATCCGGCAGATCCTTCAGCGGATGCAGGGAAGACCAGGGCGGAGTAAAACAGTTACGGATTTCTCCGGGATCAACATTTTCAAGCCTGCCGTCCTTCCAGGCAGGGGACTGGTCCTTATCGACCAGAAGCGCCCGGACCCCTTCATGGAAATCCGGATGTTCCATGCAGCGGGCCGCAAGGATAAGCTCAAGACAGAATGCCTGCTTCAGGGAAAGGTGTCTGCCTGTACCAAGCTGTCTCCAAGTAAGACAGATACTGAAAGGACTTGCCGAACCAAAGGTTTTTGAAGCCTGTATAAGCCTAGGCTCCCGTTTTCCCGATTCCACAAGTATTTCTCCGAAAGTCACCGGATCCGGTGCCAGAGCCAGCTTTCGCAGGCATTCGGGTTTTTCCGCAAGAAAACCCGACTCCAGAGGCAGTTCAAAATGGGCCAGTACAGCATCCACAGCCTGAGCGTCCCTTTCGGGATTGCCTGTCCAGTCCAGTGCCACAAGGCTTTCAAAAAGAGCTTCCCTGTCATCTTCCTGTACCACCCGGTCTCCAAAACCCAGAAAACAGGCATCCGCAGCATCCATGCGATATCCACACAGACCAAGAAGCCTTCCGCAGCCTCTGGGCATACGGTTGAGAAACCAGGTGGCACCCACATCGGGGAAAAGCCCGATGCTAACCTCTGGCATGGCCAGAACGACGTCCGGTGTCAGCACCTTATGACGGCAAGCGGCCAGAATACCTATCCCTCCACCCATGACAATGCCGTGGGCAAAACAGAGAATCGGTGTTTTTGCCATGTGGATGGAATAATCCGTACTGTATTCCGTGGTAAAAAAATCAAGAGCGCTTTTCTTGTCCCCCCCCAGATACTTTCCGGACAGCAGCCGGACATCCCCACCCGCACAAAAGGCTTTTCCGCCCTTGCCTTCCAGCCAGACAAAGACCACGCTTTCATCCTGATCTGCCCTGCGTACAGCATCCCCAATAGCTAAGGTGGTCTCCATACGCAGGGTATTGAGACGCTCCTCTGCTTCAATGCGGATACAAAGAAGCCTTTTGCCGCCAGCCAGAGGAATATATGAAAGGTGTATATCCCTTTTCATGTAAAAACCCTTTCATCAAAACAGGTCTTTTCGCCTGCACCAGCAAGGGGAATGAAACCAAGAACCCTGGCATCCTGAGGCAGAGAAAGGATGGAGGCCACGGCTTCCGCATCCCTTACCAGACCAAAGGATTCAGGAAGACGGGGTGGATTTTTTCCAAAAGTCCAGACCACCACCACGCCCATGCGGCAAAATCGTCCCAGGGGGGAGGCCAGCCTGAAGAGAAGGGCCGTATCCCGGACCCAGAAGCTCTGCCAGCAACGGGGCGTAGAAAACATCGCATCCTGCATTGTGACCTCCTGTTTCCCCAGTAAGGGTGGAAAGAAAGCCGGGGACCATCAAAGGGCATCCCCGGCAAGGGGGGAGAGTGCCGGTACGGGGCGTACCGGCATACCGATTACGGAAGGAAAATTCCTTCCGGGTCGATCGTTTTGTAAAGCAGATCCAGCTCACCCAAAGTCGGTGCCTTTGTTTCACCACTCACCCGACTGATGTTTAAATCAAAGCTGCAGTTTTCAAGTATCTGCTGGGGTGTGCATCCGGGATGATAGGTATCCAGATACATCTCTCCGTTTTCATCGAAGCGGAAAACACCCATGTTGGAAATCACAGCCTCAGGGCCACCCCGGAAAGCCCGGTTGTAAACTTCTTTCTTGGGCACCATTTCACCGGAAGGCCATTTGGGAATCCGCCATCCCGGAGAAGTCACAAAATCAACCTTCTCCCTGAAGCGTCTTTTTTCCTGCACCATGATGAAAACGGTTTTTCTGGCAAGACCGTTGATATCAGAGTTACCACCGGAGCCGGTGAGTCTTTTCTCCGGAATAATGCCGTATTTACCCATACCGGTGGTGTTTACATTTCCATACTTGTCCACTTCCGCACCACCAAGGAAAGCCAGATCCACAACTCCCCTCTGGAGCTGGTTAAAGACATCAAAAAGTCCTGAAGCCACGGATGCCTGATAGATACACCGGGCATCACCCACGGAGGTGGGAAGAGATATGGGCCTGCCATCCACGCTGCCAGCCTCATAAATACAGACCGCCGTAGGTGCCGTCGTAAGCTGGGCCAGACCGATAGCCAGCATGGGAAGTCCTGTGCCTGCAAACACCACATCACCGTCGGTAACTTCACGGGCCGCAGCCACTGCCAGAAGATCTATGGGCTTGAACTCTCCAATTTTTGCAAGGGTAGTATCTCGACTCATCAGCGTGTCCCCCTCTTGATTGTGGTGGAATATCCAAAGGCCGGGTTTGCCCGCAGCTGCTCCAGTCGGGTGATGCCGATTCTTTCAAGATAGGTCTCATAATCCGGTATATCGTGGATCCATTCCTTCACCCAGGCATCGAGACCTTCCTGGGAACGGGTGCTTTTGAAGAAGTTCTGGATAAAACTGCCATCGGTTTCGTAACAGCCGAAACATCCCGTGGGGTGAGCACCCCAGGGCTGTTCCACAATGCAGGAAACCTGATGTCCTGAAATCAGGTTACGGGTGGGTTCTCGACGGATATAGTCCTCGCTCACCACCTGTTCTGCAACGATGATGACATTGTCCGATGCCTTGATGGCTTCGGAGTCGGAGTAAAGCTGTCCTTCAACCCTTACCGTACCTTCCTCCCCAACCATCTGAACATGGGCAATACACCAGTCCGGGTTTGCAGCAGGCATGTGCAGCAGTTCTCCGCCATAGAATGGATCGGATACAATTTCATATTTCTTTTTAGGAATCTTAGGATTGCTGCCGTCCCTCAACCCGGCTGTTTTAAGATTATCATAGGCAGGGTTGAGCATGTCCGTACCCATACTGGCGTAGGTGGGCAGATAGGGAAGCCCCATGGAACCTGCGGCCATGCGGTAAAGTATCTGCACATGGCTGTAATCCTCAATAATAACCTCGCCGGCTTCTGCCTTACGGGCCAGGTTGGCACCGATCTTTCCAAAAAGCTCATGGCCTATCCAGCAGCTCTCCCAGATCTTCACACAACCTGCGCCGATGAGCAGATCGGAATGGGTGCCGCCATTCACTTCCACAAGGTGCAGATCCTTCTTGCCCTGCCGTATCATTTCATACACAGCGGCCATGGGACGCCGCCATATGGTAAAGCCGCTGAAGGTCAGCATTGCGCCGTCGGGAATCTGTGCAACGGCCTCCTTAAGATTCATTCTTACGGGTTTTGCCATTTTCTCCTCCTTCTAAAGAAAGCTGGCTTGCCATCCTGCCACAGGAAAAAAACCATCATCCCGTCACAGTTACGCAGACTGCACAGAAAAACACTGTTCAGCATGTGCGTATAAAAAAGGGATGCACAAAGGCATCCGCTTCGCCCCCTACTTCTTCTTACGCTTCTTATCTCCAATCACTTCACCACTTATAACTATCTTCTGAACCTGGGTGGTTCCTTCATAAATTGTGAAAACCCTGGCATCACGATACAGACGCTCAATTTCAAATTCTTTGGTATAGCCGTAGCCACCATGAATCTGAAGACTCTGGCCCGCAACATTATTGGCCATTTCAGAAGCATACATCTTGGCCATGGATGCTTCCTTGGAACATTTTTCTCCCCTGTCCTTCATGGCTGCCGCATTCAATACCAGAAGCCTTGCAGCCTCTACTTCCGTTGCCATATCTGCGATCATCCAGCGAAGACCCTGATTGGCCGCAATGGGTTTTCCGAACTGATGCCGCTGTTTGGAATAATCCACGGCAAGATCAAGGGCCCTCATACCCACACCAAGGCTCTGGGAACCGATACCGATTCGACCATCATCAAGGCCGCTCATGGCAACTATGAAACCTTCCCCTTCCTTACCCAGCAGAGCACTTGCCGGAACCCGGCAGTTTTCAAAGATGAGGTCCGTGGTGTCGGAGCCCTTCAGACCCATCTTGTCTTCCTTGCGGCCTACGATAAAGCCCGGTATGCCCGGCTCAATGAGGAATGCGGAAATCCCTTTGTGACCTGCCGCAGGATCAGTTTTAGCAAGAATAATGAAAACGCCTGAGGTGGCTCCACCCGTGATCCAGCGTTTGGTACCGTTTAAGACATAAAAATCCCCGTCCTTTTCCGCAGTGGCCGTCATACCCGCAGGATCACTGCCCGCCTCGGGCTCGGAAAGGGCAAAGCTTGCGATTATCTCGCCCTTGGCCATGGGCCTTAAATATTTTTCCTTCTGGGCATCACTGCCGAAACGCACAAGGCTGCCGCAGCCAATGGAGTTATGCACACTCATGATAACAGCCACGGATGCATCGTAATATGCAATTTCCGTCAGGGCCAAAGAATAGGCCACGGTTCCCATGTTCTCACCGTCATATTCTTCGGGCACCAGCATACCAAGAAGTCCCAGTTCACCCATTTTTTTAAGAATCTCCTTGGGATACTCGCCGGTATGGTCACGCTCCATGGCCGCTTCAGCCAACTCCTTGCGACCGAATTCCCGGGCCATCTTCTGAATCATCTTCTGCTCTTTTGTGATTTCAAACGCCATGACTGCCCCCGTTCACTGAATATTTATTTCTGAGCATCCTCCCATACGATGCCCTCCCACCCGAAAAATACCGGAATACCTGCGTCTCTCCGGGACAGACGCAGGTATCTTTTTCCTATTTATACTCGTAAAAACCTTTACCGGTTTTACGACCCAGCCATCCTGCCTCAACATATTTACGCAGCAGGGGGCAGGGCCTGTACTTGGAATCCCTGAAACCATCATAGAGGGTTTCCATAATGGCCAGACAGGTATCCAGACCGATAAGGTCGGCAAGCTCCAGAGGCCCCATGGGATGATTCATGCCCAGCTTCATGACCGTATCAATATCTTCCTTGCGGCCCACGCTGTGGTACAGAGCAAAAACCGCCTCATTGATCATGGGCATGAGAATACGGTTGGCAATGAAGCCGGGGAAATCATTGGCTTCTGCCGGGGTTTTGCCGAACTTTACGCAGAGATCCCAGGTAAGCTTGAAGGTTTCCGTATCCGTGGCGATGCCCCGGATGATTTCAACAAGCTTCATGACAGGCACAGGGTTCATGAAGTGCATGCCAATGACCTTTTCAGGACGTTTTGTCCGTGCGGCAATGCGACCGATGGGAATGGAAGATGTATTGGTTCCGAGAATCACGCCGGGTTTACAGATACGGTCCAGATCTTCAAAGATCTTAAATTTCAAAGCCTCATTTTCCGTTGCCGCTTCCACCACATACTCACATGGTGCCAGACCCTCAAGGGTTGTTACGGTTTTAAGACGACCGAGAATAGCATCCTTTTCACCGGCATCCAGTTTTCCCTTTTCCACATTCCGGGAAAGATTTTTGTTAATGAGGCCAATACCCTTTTCCAACGCAGCGTCACTGACATCCATTATAATGACATTCAGCCCGCTGGCTGCTGCCACCTGTGCAATTCCACCACCCATCTGTCCTGCACCGATCACACCAAAGGTTTTGACTTCCATATTCTCTTCTCCTTTTTTTAAATCCGGCTTAAGGATACATTTCTTAATGAAACATCCATAAAAACATAAACTTATATATTTTATCTCTTTATTATCAGGGATACAGCCTCACCGCCACCAAGGCAAAGGGAAGCAAGGCCGGTTCTGGCATCCCTGCGCTTCATTTCATAAATCAGGGTGGTGAGCACCCTGGCACCGGAAGCACCAATGGGATGGCCAATAGCAACACTTCCACCGTTCACATTGACCTTTGCAGGGTCAAGCTTCAGCTCCCGGTTTATGGCAAAGGATGTGCCGCTGAAAGCCTCATTTATTTCAAAAAGATCAATGGCATCCATCTGAATGCCTTCTTTGGCACAGCACTTGGGAATGGACCATACGGGAGCCATGAGCACATACTGCATTTCAATACCATAGGAAGCCTGGGCACCGATGGTTGCAAGTATTTCACAACCTAAGGCTTCGGCCTTTTCCCGGCTCATAACACATACGGCAGCAGCCCCATCGGCTATGATGGATGCATTGCCTGCCGTTCCCACTCCACCTTTTTTAAAGGCACCGGACATGGCAGCCAGCATCTCATACGGTGTTTCCTTAACGGATTCATCATCAGCAAAGACAGTGACACCTTTACGGGATTTGATTTCAACTGGAACAATTTCATCTTTAAAGCGGCCGGAAGCCTTGGCTTCATTGGCCCTGCGGTAGGATTCCGCAGCATAACGATCCTGATCTTCCTTGGTAACGCCCCATTTTTCAGAACAAATCTCATTGCTCATGCCCATGTGGAAATTGTTCACATGATCCCAGAGACCGTCATGGATCATGCCATCTTTGATTTCTCCATGGCCCATACGCAGGCCAAAACGGGCTTTTTCCAGAAAATAGGGGGCATTGCTCATGCTTTCCATACCGCCTGCAATGACCACATCCGCATCTCCTGCCACCACAGCCTGAGCCGCCAGCATCACAGCCTTCAGGGCAGAACCGCAAACCTTGTTAATGGTAAGGGCTTCAACTTCCCAGGGCATATTGGCGCGGACAGCCGCCTGCTTTGCCGGGTTCTGACCGCAACCGCAGGGAAGAACCTGACCCATGATTACTTCATTGACTTCTTTATCTTCTATACCGGCTCTTTTTACAGCTTCACGGATGGCAATAGCTCCCAGATCCACAGCGCCCAGGGAGGCAAGGGATCCGTTAAACGCCCCCAGCGGTGTCCTACATGCACTCACAATAACCGCTTCTCTCATGGCTATACTCCCCGTTTTTCCTTAATGGTCGTCCCTCTTATGGCAAGGAGACGGCCTGCATTATGGTTTTTGCCGGCAAAAATACCGACCCTATTCTAAAAACATCCTCAGCCCTAGACACTGCGCCTAGTTCTGTTTCATAATCTGATGGTTTACCTTTTATGCACACCGGCACCTCAGGAGTTAAGATACCGGTGTGCACCACCAAAGGAGACACCAAAACAATGCTTGCTTATCTGAAACCCTGTTATTGCAATGGGGATGCCAGACATGGGGCACGAACCCACAGTAATACATAAATATTTGACATTAAAAGAAATAAAACCCCAAAAAAGCTTCTTCTCCCATGAAAATCATTCTGATATACCCTGCTGACTTTTTTTCACCCAATAAAAAGGGGCCAAACCGCCACAAGCACCCTTCTCACAAAAAGAATGCAAGTGCTTGATATAAAAAACCAAAACAACAGCGCCACATCTTGAACAGCAGATGTGGCGCTTTCGCCCATGTCTCATCAGAAATATAATTCTCCCAACAGATCCAGACAGAAACAAAGCCCAAATAAAGTGCCTGAAAGATACCTTAATGAAAAAATAAAGATAGCTGTTTACCCACAGGCCATTCATGGTCTATATTGGTATCTAATTGATAAAGAATGTCCGAGATTAATTTGCATTTACTTCCTTCCAAGAGCCGATCCTATGCCCCTTCCCCGATTCTCCAGACGAAGTCTTTCCAGAGACCTGATCTCAGGCCTTTCCCTGTCACTATGCCTGCTGTTCGCCATTCTGGGTGGTATTTACTATACATATCTTACTTATCAGGCCAATACGGAACTGAAAGAACAGGCCCACAGCATCAGTCAGGAAATCACCCATGTGCTTTCAGGACCCGCATGGCAGCTGGACCATGACCTGACAGAACGTATTGCCATGGCCTATCTCCATACGGAGCACATGGCAGGCCTCAGGGTTGTCTTCAGTCCGGACACCATCATTTTTGAGCAGCTACCGGATTCGGCAAATACCCACATATTCCGTGAAACCCGAACCATGGAACACATACGTGAAGACGGCAGCCCTCTTCCCATTGGTTCCGTAGAAATATGGTTTTCACAGGAAAGTATACGGGATATGCAAAAAACCCTGATCCGCATGGTCTGCATTATGGTACTCATGTCCACAGCCCTTGTGGTACTGGTCATACGCCTTCTCATGGCTTCTCTGCTGGAGAGCCCCATGGGCAAGCTCCTTGAAAATATCCAGTCCATTGCCGCAGGCAATTATGACAGTGCCATCGAGCCGGTTCCCCAGGAAGATATCAATGCCATTATTAGCGAAATCAATGTCATGGCCACCCGCATTGCCGCCCACACCAACCAGCTGAAAAATGAAATCGGAGAACGCAGGCAGGCGGAAAAGGCGCTGCTCATCTCAGAAAAAAAATACAGGGGAATCTTTGAAAATGCCCTGGAAGGTATTTTTCAGATTACCCTTTCCGGAAGAATAATCAGCATTAACCCCTCCATGGCCCGTATTTTCGGTTATCAGGATATCCAGGAAATGATGGGGCTTGTGGATAATTTTGAGACGGAGCTTTTTACGGATCCAGATGTACCCGTAACCATCCGCCAGATCCTTGAAAGGGAAAAAATTGTTCAGAACTTTGAAACCCGGCTGAAGCGAAAAGATGGCAGGCTCATATGGGGCTCCATACAGGCCAGACTTGAAAGAAATCCAGAGACAGGCCTCCCCTTTGTGGAAGGTATGCTGGAGGATATATCCGAGCGCAAAGAAGCGGAAGCTGCCCTGAAAAGCGCCAACCGTCTTCTGGAAACCCGGGTAACGGAACGTACCGCTGCCCTTCAGGAAGCCAACGACAAACTGAAAGCTGCCAAAGAAAAGGCAGAAAAAACCGCAGAAGCCTTAAATCTTTTCACCCGGGAGCTGGAAGCCAAAAACCGGGAGCTGGCCGAAGCCAAGGATATTGCAGACGCAGCCACCCAGGCCAAAAGCCAGTTCCTTGCCAACATGAGCCACGAGATACGCACCCCCATGAATGCCATCATGGGAATGACCTATCTGGCCCTTAAGACCGAACTTTCCCCGAAACAAAGGGATTATCTGGAAAAAATCCATACCGCCACGAACTCTCTTTTGAGAATTATCAACGATATCCTTGACTTCTCAAAAATAGAAGCAGGCCGTATGGAAATGGAGGTCGTGGATTTCAGACTGGATGACATCTTAAGCCGCCTTGCCAACCAGACAGCCCTCAGGGCCCACGAAAAAAATCTGGAACTGATCTTTGTTACTGACCCCGGCACACCGGCCCAATGCGTAGGCGATCCCCTGCGCCTGGGGCAGGTGCTGCTCAATCTTGTCAGCAATGCAGTCAAATTTACGGAAACGGGTCAGATTACCCTTACCATAGCACCTGGGCATCAGAAAAAGGATGCCATTCAACTGCTCTTTTCCGTTGAGGATACTGGCATTGGCATGACACCGGAGCAGCAGGGAGAACTTTTCCGGCCCTTTAATCAGGTGGATGCTTCCATGACCCGCAGGTATGAGGGCTCGGGCCTTGGCCTAAGCATATCCCAGCGCCTTGTGGAAATGATGGGGGGACACATATCCGTTAAAAGTCAGCCCGGCAAAGGCAGTACTTTCTCCTTTGCTGTATGGCTGAAACCTTCTACAGGAATTCCGGGAGATCAGGACAAAAACCCATCGCTTCTGAAAAACCTGAACGTGCTGCTGGTGGAGGACAATTCCGCCAGCCGCCAGGTGCTTACGGAATATACGGAGGCCCTTTCCATGCATGCAAAGGCCTTTGAAACCGCAGAACAGGCTCTGGCACACATTACAACCGGCACGACCCGTTATGATCTTATTTTTCTGGACTGGAAACTGCCCGGCATGGACGGCATTGATCTGGCCCGCAGGATCATCGAGGATCATGCAACGGACAGACCCAAAATACTGCTGGTCACAGCCTTTGGTAAAGACTTAAAAGAAAATGACAGAGCCATTCTGGACGGTGTACTTTTCAAACCCTTCACCATATCCGACCTCATGGACAGCACCCTGGAGGCCCTTTGTATTCCCAATGAAAAGCAATTGAAAAACAAACAATTGAAGGAGGAAACAAATGATTCTCCGACACTTCACGGGGTCCACATCCTCCTTGCCGAAGACAATGAACTCAACCGCCAGCTAGCCAGGGAGCTGCTAACGGGTGCCGGTGCCAGGGTCACCACGGCGGTGAACGGCCGCGAAGCCATGCATAAAGCCATGGAATACAATTTTGATCTGGTTCTCATGGACGTACAGATGCCTGAAATGGACGGCTACGAGGCAACCCGGCAGATCCGGAGTACCGTGGGCAAGGACAGGCTGCCTATTATTGCCATGACAGCCAACGCCATGGTGGGCGACCGTGAGACAGCCATGATGGCCGGAATGAATGACCATGTCCCCAAACCCGTCAACCCGCCCCAGCTTTTTGAGACCATTATCCGATGGTTGCCTGAAAGCTTACGAACTCAGCCCATGACAGAAGAAAAAACCTTACACATGCAAAGCATACTTCCCGATATACCGGGCATCAACACCGCATCGGGGCTCACCCGTGCCGGGGAAAACATGGATCTGTATATGGAGCTGCTCCTTAAATTCAAAGAAGATTATGCACGCACATCGGAAATCATCAAAGCTCATCTGGATTCCGGCAATTATGAAGCCGCCCAGATGGAAACCCATACCATCAAGGGCGTTTCCGGTAACTTAAGCATGGATGCCATTTTTCAAAGCGCTGGGAGACTGGACCAGCTACTCCGCCATCCTTCAGAAAAAGACGAAATATACAGGGTATGGGAAGATTTCCGTGATATCATGGAAGAAACCCTGCAAGGCCTTCAGGCCCTCTCTGCGGCTGAAGACACAGACAGGTATCTTCCCGATGGAAAGGAAAATGAACTCCTCAGCCTTCTGCACAGACTGCAACCTGAAGTGGCAAACCTGAAACCCAAACGCTGCGCACCCATCATGGCAGAGCTGGAAAACAAAAAATGGCCGGAATCTCTGGAGCCTGAGCTTCATCACATTCTGAAAAACATCCGATCCTACCAGCTGAAAGATGCGCTGATAAAGATTCAAACGCTGATTCAGGAACTTGAGGGGAGTCATGATGCGTAAACCAGAAGACTGCACCCTGATGGTGGTGGACGACACGGAAACCAACATCGACCTTCTGCTGGATACACTGGGGCCGGAATACGAGGTCATGGTTGCCATAGACGGTCCCACGGCACTGGAACATGCCAAGGCCAGCCCTCCGGACCTGATTCTTCTGGATATAATGATGCCAGGCATGGATGGTTTTGAAGTCTGCCGCCGTCTGAAACAGGATGCCAGAACCAAAGATATTCCCATAGTATTTATTACGGCCATGAACGAGGTGCTGGATGAACACAAGGGGCTTGCATTAGGCGCTGTGGACTACATAACAAAGCCCTTTAATCCAGCCATTGTACGGGTACGGGTCCACAATCATCTTTCCCTGAAGCTTGCCAAGGAAGCCCTTGCAGACCAGAATGCAAGCCTTGAAGAGCGGGTCCGGGAAAGAACAAAGGAACTGGAACAGACCCAGGATGTCACCATTCAGTGCATGGCATCCCTTGCGGAAACCAGAGACATGGAAACCGGTGAGCATATCCGCAGATCCCAGCACTATGTCCGCACCCTGGCCCGCCATCTAAGAAGCCACCCAAGGTTCCGCCATCAGCTGGACAACAGTCTCTATATCGATCAGCTGTTTAAATCCGCCCCCCTCCACGACATCGGCAAGGTAGGTGTACCGGATCGGATTCTTCTCAAGGAAGGCCCCCTGACAAAGGAAGAATTTGAGGAAATGAAGCGCCACACCATTTATGGATATGAAGCCCTGCAGCGTGCTGAAAAAGGAATGTCCGGACAACCCTCCTTCCTCAGCATAGCAGCTGAAATAGCCTATACCCACCATGAGAGATGGGACGGAACCGGCTATCCCAGAGGCTTAAAGGGGGATGAGATACCAGTTTCCGGTAGACTGATGGCCATTGCCGATGTTTATGACGCCCTCATATCAAAGCGCAGCTACAAGGAAGCCTTTTCCCATGAAACAGCCGTAAAAATCATCACCGAAGGAGATGGCCGTACCCTGCCCTGCCATTTTGATCCGGATGTGATGAATGCCTTTGTTAAGGAAGCTGAAACCTTCCGCAACATTGCAAAACGGTTCTCCGACGAAGACAACTCTGACCTTTAACAGTAACAAGGCCACTTCGGGAGAAAGCTTCTGACCTTTAAGGCACAAGCAAATGCGGTTTGCGGACAAGCCTTAAAAAAGTCCCAATAACATACGGGTAGCAACAAAAATAAGCAGAAAAGCAAAAAACCTTTTCAAACGATCCACAGGCAGGCTGTGGGCCAGCTTTACGCCCAGAGGAGCTGTCAGTACACTTGCAGCCACAATACCGAAAAGGGCTGGCCCATAGACAAAGCCCAGGGAAAGGGGTGGAAGCATTTCATTGCCAAGCCCTCCCAGCACATATCCTGCTGTACCAGCCAAGGCAATGGGAAACCCTATGGCAGCGGATGTGCCAATAACCGTATGGAAGGGGATATTACACCAGGTCATAAAAGGCACAGAAAGAGTTCCACCGCCAATCCCCACAAAACTGGACATGCCGCCAATGGTACAACCTGCACCGAACATACCGGCAGATCCCGGCAGAGTCCGGCTGGGCTTTGGCTTTTTATTCAAAAACATCTGGGCTGCAACATAATACAGAAACACTATAAAAATGACCTTCAGGGTATGGGTCGGCATCCGCGAAGCCACAATGGCACCGAAAAAAGTTCCCACCACAATACCGGGAGAGATTCTGATAACCACATCCCATCGTACAGCCCCCCTCTGGTGGTGGGCCTTCAGACTGGACATGGCCGTAAAAATAATTGCAGCCATGGAAGTACCCAGGGCAATCTGCATAAGAACTGAGGCTTCCACCCCCTGTGCCGGAAGCGCAAACACCAGCATGGGCACCACCACAAGCCCTCCCCCTATCCCAAGAAGCCCTGCCAGAACCCCGGCTACGGCTCCTAAAGCCATATACAATAAAAAAGTCTCAATCATTTCTTCTGCACTCCATTCAAGTATTTAAAGCCGTCCTGAATCAAAACCTGTCCCTGACCTTCCTGTCTTGCATTACAGAACATCGTTCTGCGTATACTTTCAAGGTGATCCTGCATGGCCTTCTGGGCTGCGTATTCATCTCTGGATTTCAGGGCATCAAGTATGGCCCGGTGACCCTCAAGGGAACAGGCAGCCCTTTCCGGATGTTCCCACACAGGACTCCGGCTTTCATCCAGAATGACTGCAAGGGAAACCATGACCTCCCGGACGATAACATTCTCCGTGGCTTCAGCCAGGAGACCATGGAAGCGGGCATCCAGATCTCCGAAGCCCCTCTCCCCTGTGGCCTGCATATCCACAAGCTGCTCCAACTGTGCCAAGCGATCTCCGCTAATCCTCCGGGCAGCAAAAGCGGCTATCCCCGGCTCCAGCATCAGCCGAAACTCCAGAAGCGCATCCATGCGTGAGCCTGATCCGGTGAGCAGACAGGCCAACTCCCTGGCAAGAATATCTTCGGAGTCGGCCATCAGATGGGTGCCTGAGCCCTGACGCCGGATGACAAGCCCCCGCTCCCCCAGAGACTGCAGGGCCTGCCTGAGGGAGTGGCGTGAAACTCCGAAACGCTCTGCCAGCTCCCGCTCAGGGGGCAGACGCTCCCCCTGCCGGATCTCACCCTTTGCCATCATTTCACGGATATGCATCAATACCCGCTCATAGGCGTACACGCCCATCACTTCTTCCTTTCCATGCCTATTGACATAATGTGAAGTCTCGGCCACCACATTGGTTCAACCAATTTTCCCCTAGCATCCCATTTCCAAACACACAAGGAATAAAAATATTTTCCCAAAGACCATATTGATTTTTGCCCAGAAACATCGTTTATCAAATCAAATATAACTGTTCAATGCCCTCCTCGCTGGCTAAGGACCATATCTGTCAGACAGATACACAGGCATTCAGACTGTTTGCCCGTGATTCATAAGGATGACTTTCCATAAAAACAACAGCAATTATTACTTTTTTCCGGATAACGGTATCCTGAAAACCAGCGCCCTTTAAGGTCCCACCCTCCTGAAACCCCAAGGGCCCAGTGTTTCAAAAATCCGGATTGAGGCTAAACACGTCCGAATGATTCTGAAAAAAACCAGCATTGGCGATGCCCCCGAAAAGGGTAAAAGCTTTGGCAGTCTCACCTTCAGCGGCTCTGACATGGATTTTTCCGGCATCATTAAAATCTGGCCCCATTAACAATCCTACCCAGCTCGTTTTTCAAAAAATAGTTTTAAATCAGGCGGCTCATGAAGAATTTCTTTTATGGTATAAAAAGCCAGAAACCGTGGCAGAAAAAGATGCCGCCGCCGGGAACCCACCTGCAGAGTCACCGTATCCCCGGAACCATGAACCTTCACATCCCCTTCCTCCAGAAAAGGCAGGCGCAGGTTCATGACATAACCATCATCCGTTTCTGCAATGTCCAGCGGCTTATCCTTAAACCAGAAATCATCCACAGCCCTTCCTCCGTAGAGCACCTCTCCCACCTTTTCCAAAAGGGACAACCCGAAAACCTCTTTGCCCAGATGGGGAACACGAAGAACAGGCAGAGGAGAAAAGCTTTCTTCAATTTCAGCAATATAACCAGCCTGAGAAGCCACATAGTCCGCAAAAAAGCCAGTTGCTTCAACATCCGGTAAAATACGGTTCATGATCACAGCATCCACATGATATCCGTAAAGCTGCAGATAGGTATAGGCCCTGCGGGCCTCTGCTATAACCATGCGTTCAGGATTCACAAGAATACGGGTACTGGTCACTTCCGGATCAGAAAGAAGTTTCTGCACACCCTCCACCTTTTCCAGAAGAGAATCCAGCTCCTCCAGACCTGCCGCCAGGGGCATCATCCCACCCATAAGTTTTCCCATCCCCTTCATAGCCATACGGGGAAAGGGAAACAGCTTGTTTGTCCACCACTGGGTCACCTGGGGAAGGGAAAGAAGGGTCAGAGTTTCTCCCGTAGGTGCGGAATCTATTATAATAAGATCAAAACGTTTTTCCCTGGCATATTCTTCTATCCACAAAAATGCTGAACCTTCCTCCATACCCGGAATGGCTGCCAGTTCTTCGGCTATCTTACGATCCACCCCCTGCCAGCGAAAAACCTCCAGCATCAGCTTACGAAGCGATCCCCAGTGTTTACGCATGGAATAATAGATATCCAGTTCCTGAGCCCAGAAATTGGCCTCTACCTCCACAGGCTCAGGTCCCAGGGGAAGATTCAGGACATCAGCCAGGGAGTGGGCTGGGTCCGTGGACATGACAAGGGTTTTTTTCCCGGCCCTTGCCGCCTGCAGGCCCGTTGCTGCTGCTGTGGTAGTTTTTCCTGCGCCGCCTTTACCCGTAAACAGAAGAATACGCATGTAAAACTCCTCTCTTTCCACCAGAGATCCGAAGATCCGTCAACATAAGGATATAAGCAAAATCAAAATTGACAATACGCTTCAAAAAAACTAAGGTCAACGGGTTATCTTATGATCCCGGCAGTCGTAGAAATTACCTGCTTTCAAATCAAGGCACAAGGCTTTGTTTTTTTATACACAAAACCCTTTATTCTGACTACAGAATTACATCCGGCATGACCGGATAATGACCTTCTCAAAATACCAGAGGCAAGATGCGCCAGAATTTTCCTGAAACAGCAGCGGACATATCACTTTCCTTTGAACCGGAAAAAACAGCTTCCGTCTCTTACCCCCATCCCTTACCTCCATGGGAAGTGCTGATTGCAGATGATGACCCGGAAGTCCACCGGGTCACCCGCCTTGTGCTCAGGGATTTTCATTTTGATAACAGGTCCCTGCTGCTTCACAGCGTATATTCAGGCAGTGAAACCATCCGCTTCCTGCGCCACCATCCGGATATTGCCGTTCTTCTTCTGGACGCTGTAATGGAAAATGATGAGGCTGGTCTTATCGCAGCCAATCGCATAAGAAAAGAGCTGAAAAATCAGAATATACGAATCATTTTCCGTACAGGTCAGGCGGGCAAAGCGCCAGAAAGCCTTGTGGTTGATCAATACGATATCAATGACTACAGGGAAAAAGCCGAACTCAGTGCCCAGAAGCTGCGAAGCGCCATCACAACAAGTTTAAGAAACTTCAGAGAACTTCAGTCCGCACATAGGGAAAAAGATGCACTTCGCCATATCCTCAGCACCACATCACCTGTAATAACAGATCCATACAACCCTTCCTTCTTTGCCTGCACAGTGAGGGATCAGGTTCAAAGACTGTTACTGGCACAGCCCTTTCAATCCAGAAAACTGACTGTCAGCTTCTCCGTAAAGGATAAGGCAGGTCAGCTACTATGTACAACTCACCGTACAAAAGACAAACTTACGACCCCATCAGCATCCTCTTTTTCTCCGAACCTGCTCCTGTGGACAGAATCCATGGGAAAAAGAAGTCTGGAGCTGTCCGTTTGCGCCCTGCCGGAACTGAGCATGGAAGAAAAGACCATGCTGGATATATTCATCGGGCACATTGCCGATGTTCTGGATAAGATGCTGGATCATCAGCCAGACATTCTCATGGAAACCCGTTTTTCCCGTCTGCTGACCCATGCCCTTTCCAACAGCCCCAGAAAAGAAAGTGCGGGCCACCTCCACAGAGTTGGGGCTTTCTGCCACTATCTTGCCCTTAAAGCAGGGCTGGAACAAAAAACCGCCGAAGAACTGAAACGGGCAGCCCCCCTCCACGACATCGGAAAGCTGGCCATACCCCAGGCCATCCTTAACAAAAGAGGCCCCCTCAATGCAGAAGAGCAGGCCATCATCCGCACACACCCTGATATCGGCTTTGAACTTCTCCACGATGAGAGTCGCCCGGATCTGCAAACCGCTGCCATTGTTGCAAGGGAGCATCACGAAAGATGGGACGGTGCTGGTTATCCTTTGGGTATTGCGGGTGAAAAAATTAACATTTTAGGAAGAATTACAGCCATTGGTGATGTTTTTGATGCCCTGACCCATGACCGAAGCTATAAAAAAGCATGGCCCTTACCCAAAGCTTTAGAATTTCTCAAAAAGAAAGCCGGAAGTATTTTTGACCCCCGGCTGGTTTCCTGCTTTATTCAAGATACAGATTCTCTGGCCCGGATTCACGCCCAATGGCCGGACACCTGACAAACCACGGAGAGAACATAATGAAACATGCTATTTTTACGGCTTTAATCATCGGCTCCATGCTATTATCCTCCTGCGGCGGTGTCCGTCTCAAGTCCTACGAAAAACAGGACTGCGAAACCCTGCCGGGGCAGCAGACCCTTGCCACAATAGAGAACAGATGCATGCTCTGCCACAAGGGTGATTTTGCAACAATACAGGATATCTGTGAAAGAAAGGACCTGATCATTGATGCCGTGGAGACAGAAAGAATGCCCAGATTCAGCAAGCTGACTCAGCAGGAGCTGGAGATCATTGTTACCTGGCAATAAACCACGGTAAACCGGTTTCAAAGAAACCGGAATAAATCCTTCATATTCTACAATGATGCAAGAACCTGTAAAAGCCCCTCGCCCAGAACGTCCCTCTGCCACTTCCGCATCTCCGGTATGGTTTCCAGAACATCCATGGATGCTGGATTGAGCTGGGCAAGCCTGGTGAGGAGGGCTTTGTTGCATAAAAGCGCCGGATCCATATCCAGCTTCTCCGCCAGTGCATCCCGCCAGTCCTTCATGGCCTTGATACGCATGGAAACCAGTGGTTTGATCCTTGCAGCCCTTGTTTTGGGATATACGGGAAGCTCTGTCTCAGGTAAAGCCAGCGCGCCCTGAATACATTGCAGAAGCACAGGGCCATGCATGGACAACTGACGGGGACTTAAAACCTTAGAAGATTTCACAGCCTCCATGGTACGGGGCCGAAGCTGAGCCAGACGCAAAAGTGCTTCTCCACCCAGCACCTTAAAAAGGGGCTTGTCCTTTTTTTCTGCCATATCCAGGCGAAATTCCAGAAGAGCCTCCAGAACAGCAAGGCTTCTACCGTCCAGACGACCAGCACCCTTGAAACGAAGAAAAAGAGGCCTTTCTTCTCCTTCCGTTGCTCGCACTTCCTGTAGAATGCAGCATTCTTCCGCAACCCAGTCCAGCCTTCCCTTTGCCACAAGCTCTGCTTCCAGCTGCTCCGAAAGGGGAATAAGATAGCGGGTATCCTCCGATGCATAAGCAATCATTTCCGGAGAAAGTGGTCTTTGTGACCAGTCCTTTTTCTGATATTTTTTATCAAGGCTTGCGCCAAAGCGTGCCTTCAGCACCGCATCCAGCCCGGATGTACGGTAGCCCAGAAAGCGTGTGGCCAGTTCCGTATCCCAGAGATTCTGCACCTCAAAACCAAAATCCCTGAAAAGAGACCGAACATCATAATCTGCACCATGAAAAATCTTGCGTACAGAGGGATCGGCAAACACCGGACCCAAAGGAGAAAGATCCGGTATGCACAAAGGATCCAGCACAAAATTACGTTTTGCAGCAGTCAGCTGAATGAGACAGACCTTTTCTTTAAAATGAAACATGGAGTCCGCTTCCAGATCCACGCCTATGCGGTCTGCATTTTCAAGCAGGGGAAGAATACCCTGCAGATCATCCTGGGTTTCAATGAGCGTATACGTAGAATCCATCCTTATCCGTTATTTCAGCGTCCTTGAAAACAGGATTCCCTCTGGACAATGGGGATATCCCTGCCTCTTTTGCAGCCTGCCATGGTTCCATAATTTTCCTTGACCCGCAAGACCATTTCCCTTAGTTACTTCAGGTGTGCCGGAAAATACCCCATGGAAATGCGGCATATAACAGAATAAGCTGCTTTTTTCCATGATAAATTTTATATATGCCCGCCTTATGACAATGGACATTAAAAACCGACAAAACCCCATTCAGGAATGGTTGCCATGATATGTATAACTCTCCCGGATAACAGCATCCGGGAATTTGAAAGTCCTCCTTCAGGCATGGATATTGCTCTTTCCATCTCCGAAGGCTTTGCCCGCAACTGTATTGCCATGGAAATTGATGGCATTTTAAAAGACCTGACCGCACCCGTTGAAAAAGATGCCAGCGTACGCCTGCTGACCCCCAAAGATGCTGAATCTATGGAAATATTAAGGCACTCCGCAGCCCATGTCATGGCCGAAGCCGTTCTCAAACTATACCCCGAAGCCCGCCTGACCATAGGCCCTGTGGTGGAAAACGGCTTTTACTATGACATTGACATGCAGAGCATCTCAGAAGAAGATTTCCCAAAGATTGAAGCGGAAATTGAAGCCATCATCAAAGAAAAGAAAAGCTTTGTCCGAAAAGAAATGACCCGGAGTGAGGCAACGGATTTTTTTAAGGATGAACCCTACAAGCTGGAAATCATCGACTCCCTTGAAGGGGAAGTATTCAGTCTTTATGAACAGGGTGATTTTATTGACCTCTGCCGGGGACCACACCTGCCCCACACCGGCCACATCAAAGCCATCAAGCTAATGCGGGTTTCCGGTGCCTACTGGCGGGCAGACCAGAGCCGCCAGCAGCTTCAGCGGATTTACGGAACAGCCTTTTTCGATAAAAAAGACCTGAAAGCTTACCTAACCCTGCTGGAAGAAGCAAAGAAACGGGATCACAGGAAGCTTGGCGTACAATTGGATCTCTTCAGTTTCCACGATGAGGCTCCGGGCATGCCCTTTTTCCATGCAAAGGGTATGGACGTATGGAACGCCCTTCTGCAATACTGGCGGGAAGCCCACAGGGATGCGGGCTATGTAGAAACAAAAACCCCCATCATGCTCAACCGGGTTCTCTGGGAAAAAAGCGGTCACTGGGAAAACTACAGGGAAAACATGTATACTTCCCGGGTGGACGAAATGGAATATGCCATCAAACCCATGAACTGCCCCGGTGGGATGCTGCTTTTTGGCATGAGGCCGCATTCCTACAAAGATCTGCCCCACCGTGCCGGAGAAATCGGCCTTGTTCACCGCCATGAAATGTCCGGTGCCCTCTCAGGTCTTTTCCGGGTCAGGGCCTTCCACCAGGACGATGCCCACATTTTCATGACCCCGGATCAGATCCAGCAGGAAATTCTAGGGGTTCTCCAGCTGGTGGACCGCATCTATGCCACCTTTGGTCTGGATTTTCATCTGGAGCTTTCCACACGTCCTGAAAAATCCATCGGCTCTGACGCCCAGTGGGAACAGGCTACCGAAGGACTGCGATCCGCCCTGGATGCCTATGGCAAGGGCTATCAGGTCAATGAAGGGGACGGTGCCTTTTACGGTCCTAAAATCGACATCCATATTAAAGACGCCATCGGCCGCACCTGGCAGTGCGGAACCATCCAGCTGGACATGGCCCTGCCGGAACGTTTTGACCTGAATTATATTGGCAAAGACAATGAAAAACACCGTCCCATAATGATCCACAGGGTAATCTACGGTTCCATTGAACGATTTTTCGGTATACTCACCGAACACTTTGCCGGTAAATTCCCCCTCTGGCTGGCTCCGGTACAGATCATGCTGCTGCCCATGAACGATGACCTGATCCCTGCGACAGAAGAGCTTAAAAAAGAGCTGACTGCCGCAGGTCTCCGGGTGGAGGTGGATACAAGATCCGAAAGCCTCAAGAAAAAAGTCCGGGATGCCCAGCTGCTTCAGATTCCCATCATGGTAACCATAGGTGCAAAGGAAATCGAAACTAAAACCTTTGCTGTAAGGACTCTGGATGGCAAAGTTATCATGGGTATGGAACGCAGCCTTTTTCTTGAAACCATAGAAGAGCACATAAGCAGAAGATCCTTAAGTCCTGAGATATTTAAAAGCTGACAAAACAAAAAATCTTCACACCGGAGAAAGGATCTCCCTTTCTCCGGTCTGCCCTCCTTCCATTCCCTGACTGGTCAGATGATTTTATCACCATTTTTTTCCCTGCTAAAAAAATACAAGTTCATTAAAAAAACATTTGTTCAGACCTGTAAACCCCGATCTTTCATCAAAAAAATAAAAATCCCCGTTGTTACTGTAAAAACAGTATGATAGAGTATTTGTTGCGAACAAAAACTATCACCAACGGGGATTTTAAAAATTATGACACAAGGCATCCTTCCATTCAAGTACGAAGAAGAAAAAAGAGGCGTAGGATTAACAGCACTGGGAGGTCTTCCGCTTTATCTGGATCTGATACATGCCATGGGTCTGCGGGATTCTATTGAAAAACATATGAAGATCGGAGCCAATAAAAAGCAGGGTTTTACAGACAGCGAAGTGATTATTTCACTTATGATGCTGAATCTTGCTGGTGGTGAAAGCGTCGAAGATATGAGAATCCTGGAAGAGGATGAGGGATTTCGGTGTATTTTAGAAAAAATGCAGAATCACGGGGTGCCCCGCTCAGAACGCCGACGTTTAAAGACTCGCTGGCGTAAAGAACGGAAAAGAGTAACGCCATCTCCAGCAAGTATACACAGATATTTATCTGAATTTGCAAATACTTATAAGTCTCGTATGGGGGAATCGAAAATACCGGAAACAAGCTCTAATTTGAGAGACCTGATCCTGATAAACAAAGATATCATTGCCTTTATTCAAAAGCAGTGCGAGAAAAAAATAGCCACTTTGGATATGGATGCCACTTTAATTGAAACGCTTAAGGCTGAAGCTCTTTACTGTTACAAGGGGTTTAAGGCTTACCAGCCTTTCAATGTATTTTGGGCTGAACATAAG
>NZ_VDMB01000022.1 GCF_006175995.1 Desulfobotulus mexicanus | reverse complement strand
ATCTTCATATGTTTTTCAATAGAATCCCGCAGACCCATGGCATGTATCAGATCCAGATAAAGCGGAAGACCTCCCAGTGCTGTTAATCCTACGCCTCTTTTTTCTTCTTCGTACTTGAATGGAAGGATGCCTTGTGTCATAATTTTTAAAATCCCCGTTGGTGATAGTTTTTGTTCGCAACAAATACTCTATCATACTGTTTTTACAGTAACAACGGGGATTTTTATTTTTTTGATGAAAGATCGGGGTCCTATACCTGTCACAAAGATTATCGTTTAGCCTATATCAATCGTCCGCTGGGGGAAAGAACAGGGATGGATCTGGATTCAGGGCCATGCTTCAAGGTTGTTTATGACAGGGAAGATCCCTGCCCATGGTGTGAAAACAAAGACACTTTTTCCGGTAAAACCATTGAGACGGAGCGCCTCGATCCTGTGGATGAGCGCTGGTATAATGTAATTACTACACCTATCTGCGGAGAAGATGGGGAGGTGCTGCTCAGACAGACCGTCATGGTTGACATTACGGACAGAAAGATGGCGGAGGAGAGGATGCGGTCCAGGGCAGCCCTGCTCATGGAGGAAAATCAGCGATTAAAATCCAGCCTGAAGGACCGTTACCGTTTCCATGGTATTGTGGGAAAAAGCCCTGAAATGCAGGCTGTTTATGATCGTATTCTTCAGGCCGCAGGCAGTGGTGCCGCCGTGGTGATCCGTGGAGAGTCAGGAACGGGAAAGGAGCTGGTGGCAAAGGCTATCCATGGTTTGAGCCAGAGGAAGAGCGGCTCCTTTGTGCCGGTGAACTGTGGTGCTATCCCGGAAAATCTTATGGAGAGCGAGTTTTTCGGTTATAAAAAGGGTTCTTTTACCGGTGCGGATACTGATAAAAAGGGACTGCTGGAACTGGCTTGCGGGGGAACGCTTTTTCTGGATGAGGTGGGAGAAATTCCCTTGTCCATGCAGGTTAAACTGCTCCGTGCCCTGGAAGGAAACGGTTTTCGACCTCTGGGAGGCAGGGAGCATATTGCTACGGATCTGCGGATCATTGCAGCCACCCACAGAAATATGGAAGCCATGGTAGCAGAGGGGCGGATGAGGCAGGATTTTTTTTACCGTCTTCATATTATTCCCATCTACCTGCCGCCCTTAAGGGAAAGAAAATCTGATATATCACTTCTTGTGGAACATTTTCTTTCTGCCATGGGAGATGAAGAACATTCCGGACTGGAAGCAAAGGTTGTGGAGGTTTTTTTCCGTTATTCATGGCCGGGCAATGTTCGGGAACTGCAGAATGTCCTGCAGCGTTATGTTACCCTTGGGACTTTGGACCTGCCGGTTTCTTCATCAGAAAATACAGATAGTTCTGATCGTACACTGAAAGACCGGCTTGATATTTATGAGCGGGAAGTTCTTCTGGAAACTCTGAAGCAGTGTGACGGACATCGGGGCCACACTGCGGAAACTCTGGGTATTGACCGGAGAACCCTTGAAAGAAAAATGAACCGGTATAAGTTACGGGAAGACGATACGGCATAGTTGCCGCATTGTGCGGCATTTTTGCCGGATCACCGAAGGCTCCAGTAATCACGGGACCTTGCGGTAAACAGTGTTTATTTTGAGACCGGATTTAATGCGGCATGATTGTCGTATAAATCCGGTTTATTATTTTTTGCAAGCGAGCGTTTTGATTTAATTGGTTTTAAAATCAATGTCTTGCTGTGTTTGGCCCGGGCTTTGCAATTATGATTGTCAACCAAAGCGAATGCCGCCAGAAGGCGGTATCAACCAAAGGAGGACATCATGGACTTGCAGACCTTTTATCGTACAAAGCTGGTATCACCGGAGAAGGCCGTTTCCCTTGTACGTTCAGGACAATGGGTGGATTATGGGAATTTTCTATGTGCCCCCCTGACCCTGGATGTTGCACTGGCTAAAAGGGCTGAAGAGCTTGAGGAAGTCAAGGTGCGTGCCGTGGGTTTCCCGGGCCTTGCGGCCGTTGCCATGGCCGATCCTTCGGGAGAGCGTTTTATTTATAATAACTGGCATTTTACCGGTGGCGACAGGATTCTCCATGACAAAGGTCTTTGTAGCTACATCCCCATTCTTTATCACGAAGGTCCCCGATATTATGAACGGGATATTGAAACCGATGTTTATATGGTTCGCTGTGCACCCATGGACAGCAATGGTTTTTTCAATTACGGTGTTGCCAATTCCGTTCAGAGGGCGCAGATAGAAAATGCAAGGACCATTATTGTTGAGGTCAACAGCAGCATGCCCGTTTGCCATGGAGGATATGATGAAGCCATTCATATATCCCAGGTAGATTTTGTAGTGGAGTCGGATAATGCGCCCATGTTTGCCCTTAAGGAACCGGCTGTATCCAGAGAGGATATGAAAATCGCAGAACATGTGGTTTCAAGAATTCCCGATGGAGCCTGCCTTCAGCTGGGTATTGGCGGGCTTCCCAACGCCATTGGCCGTATGATTGCGGATTCGGGCATAAGGGATCTGGGTGTTCATACGGAAATGCTGGTTGACAGTTACATAGACATGTACGAGGCCGGTCGTATAACGGGCCGCATGAAAAGGGATCTCCCGGGAAAGATGACCTACACCTTTGCACTGGGAAGCCAGCGACTCTATGATTTCCTCCACAACAATCCCCTTTGTGCCAGCTATCCCGTTGATTATGTGAATGCCCCTGCCCGCATTGCATCCAATCCCAGGGCTGTTTCCATCAATAATGCCGTTGAAGTGGATCTTTACGGGCAGATTTCCAGTGAGTCTTCGGGAATTCGCCAGATATCAGGAACCGGAGGACAGTTTGACTTTGCCTTTGGCAGTTACCATTCCGAGGGAGGTCAGAGCTTTATCTGTCTGCGTTCCACCACTACGGATAAGCAGGGTAATCGAAAAACCCGTATACGGCCTACTCTGGAGCTGGGGACCATTGTTACCCTTCCCAGGACCGTAACCCACTGGGTGGTGACGGAGTACGGTATGGCCAATCTCAAGGGTAAGAGTACATGGGAACGTGCAGAAGCGCTGATTGGTATTGCCCATCCCGATTACAGGGAAGAATTGATGCAGGAAGCTTCCAGAATGAATATCTGGAAGCGTAAGCTACATACTACTGGTTTAACAAGTGATATACGCATGGCTGTATGAGGCATAAGGGCTTTATAGGGTTGGCCCTTTTTCTCCTGAACCGGGAATTCTCTTTCCTTCCCCCCCATCTCTCAGACTGATGGAGGATTCCCGGTCTTTTTTAAGTCTTCTGTATAAACATTGTTTAGTGTGGCGATCTGTTTTAATCTACTCAATAAATATAAGGGGGCACCATGGAAACAGCTTATCAGAATGAAAAAAATCACAACCGCTGGCTTGTTGTTGCGGGTTCGCTTCTTATGCAGCTAAGTCTGGGCGCCATCTATACCTGGAGTCTTTTCAACAGGCCGCTGGTGGAAGCCCATGGCTGGACACCGGGGGATACGGTCTTTACCTTTTCCATTACTCTGGCCTGTTTTTCTGTGGCAGTGATTTTTGCAGGCAGAATACAGGATAAAATAGGACCGAAAAAGGTGGCCATTGCCGGCGGTCTTCTCACCGGGCTTGGTGTAGCACTGGCGAGCTTTGCCACTAATGTATATTTTCTCTATCTTACCTACGGTGTAATAGCAGGTATAGGTATCGGTGCTGCTTACGTCACGCCTCTTGCCACCTGTGTTAAGTGGTTCCCGGAAAAAAGAGGTCTCATTACGGGTCTTATTCTTGCCGCACTGGGAGTGGGTGGCATGGTATTTAAGCCCATAATTTTGATTTTCATTACAAAATTCGGTGTTTCTCAATCCTTTCTGTATCTGGGATGTATTTATGGCGTGCTTATTGTTGCGGGTGCCATGTTTCTTGCTGTACCTCCTCAGGGATATCGGCCTCCGGGCTGGACACCGCCCGTGAGTCAGGGTGGAGCAGCACCTGCCGGAAGTCGTCGTTTTTCAACGGGACAGGCCATGCGTACACCGCAGTTCTATATGCTGGTTGCCTGGATGTTCTTTGGCAGCGCCGCAGCCCTTATGATAATCAGTGTGGCCGCCAATATAGGTATGACCATGATCGGCCTGAGCCTTGCAGCAGCAGGTAATGCCGTTGTGACCATCGCCCTTTTCAATGCCTGTGGTCGTTTGGGATGGGGCTGGATTTCCGACAGATTCGGCAGAAAACCTTCCATACTGGCCAATTTCATCATGCTCAGCCTTGCCATGTTCTACATGGCCTTGATTCCCATGACCTATGCTGGCTTTCTTGTGGCAACCTGTGTGGTAGGTTTCTGTTTTGGAGGGCTTGCGGCCATGCTGCCAACCCTGACTGCGGAATGGTTTGGCCTTGCCAATGTGGGCAATAATTATGGTGCTGTCTTTATCTTCTACGGTATAGCAGCCCTTACAGCTCCAAGGCTTTCCATTGCCATAGGTTTTGAAAGTGCTTTCCTTGTGGCTGGTATAGCCTGTACCATCGGTGCTGTGATTGCAATTTTTGCCAAGGCTCCGGGTGTTGAGAAGAAGGCCGATTCTCTGGGAACCGAAGGTCTGAAACCCAAGGTTTCGGGAGCATCCTGAAAAAATCTGTCTGAAATACGGTCATAGTTGAATATAAAAGATCCGTGGCATTTTTTGCTACGGATCTTTTTATTATAATATAAATCAGTAGTGTCCGGTTAGGTTTTTGCTTGCATTAAATGATCCGGCTCTTTTAAAATTTTATTGCCTTGATTGTCTTCATCGCTATTACTATTAAAGAGTTCATTCAAAATAGTGTTTCTTATCTCACGAACTCTTTTAATTGAGACCTCTTCTCCAAATTGCTCCCGGCAGTAAATTGCCATCAATAAATAAGTAATTAAACCGCCAAGTATCTGAACCATAAGACCATGTTTTTCTCTGGCAATCAGATGATAGACTTTCAAATGCTTCTTCCACCATTTGAAAAAGGACTCTATTGTCCACCTGAGCTTATACACGGTTGCTACCTGTTCTCCTGTCAGATCAGTTCTGTTTGTGGCTACAAAATATTTAATTCCGGCTACTTTGTAACCAACAACCCTGACGGGTTCTACTGTCTGGCTTTGACCAGGATTTCCAAGAAGAACCATTGCATCATAAAAAACATGGCTGCCAGAAACTGCCTTGTTTTCTTCCAGAACAGTCATTTTGGTATTTTTCTTGATACGGCATACAAAGAGCTTTCCTTCTTTCTGAAGCTGATCAAACAGATGGTGGCATTGATACCCTCTGTCCATAACGCCAGTTTGACCATTTGATAAGAACATGCTCACAAAAGGGCGCTCAGGACCATTACCGTCAGTTAGAAATATTTTGTTCGGGATRCCACGGTTGATATCAAAACCACAGTGAGCTTTTGCTTTTTTAGAGCTCTTCCTGTAATCAGCCCAAAACATTGAAAGAACGGCATCAATAAGGCTTCCATCTATCGATACAAGCTCTCCAAGATCCGTGAATTTTTTTGGAATTATGAATGAAGCCTGTTTGTAAAGTTCTTGAAAAACAAATAACAGCTGCTCAAGCCCTCTGCTGTTAATGATCTCTGAAAAACTGCTTATGCTAATACCACCTTCAGGAGCAATATTCTCTTTTGCAAAATTGTTTTCATTCATATCCTGAATAAGATGACGGGCAGAACCATGTTCCTGAAGATGAAAATATATGAGAGCTTTTAACTGATCTTCAAAATTCATTTTTAAAGGTCTATGTCCTCTTGATAAAAGAGCTGGTATTATTGGTAATATCTTAATAATCGGTAACATGAACTTGTTAAAGGTTAAAGAATCAATTTTCTTCTTTTCATCTGTAAAAATCTTCACGCACAAATCCTTGAAATTATAGTTAATAATAATTTCAAGGCGAAATTTACATTTTTATTGATTTGTCAAGACATAAATCATGTTTTTTGTTAAAAATTAAAACTTTTTTTCATGCAAAAACCTAACCGGACACTACTGAATATAAATGGTCGTTTAACTTTTTAAAGAATAATGGATATTAAATTTATAATGTGCCATGGAGTTACAGAATATTTACTTTAATTGAAAACAGGTTGTATTCTAATGGTACATTAAACCCCGGAAGTGGCCTTAAGCTTCAATACCTAATAATAGTTCATAATTATCGCTATGATATTCGAGTGGTAACGGATTATTTTAAGCTGATTTATGTCCGGGGTATCTATTTACGGTGTTTTGACAAGGTTTCTGGTTTCAGTTAAAAGGCCCTGCAACACCTTTTACAAAACAGTATCCGTCTTTGTCCATGGGTGCTGTAAAACCCCTGAAAAGATCAACAAACCAGTAGCTGATATGGCTGCGTCCATCGCTGCTCCATACCCAGCCCTGTCGGGGATCAAGGGGGTACTCCCTGCAGTAATCTTTGGGTGTCATGGTCTGGCGTGTGAGGGAAAAAAGTTCAGGAACCGTTGGGAATCGCCATTCTCTCTTATGTCCAGCAGCCCTTCCATTGAGCATTCTTATCCATTTTTCTGCATCATTTCTGTTCATTGGAAAGGGGCTTCCAGCTTTTTCCCAGAGAAGTCCTGTATTCTTGTCATAGATGAAGTCTTCTTCAGGTCCGGTAATGAAATTATTTTGAACTAAAAGGGCTGGCCGGAAAAGGGGATCTGCCTCCAGCATATCTGCAAGTGATCCCCGAACTCCGGTACGAAGGGGAAAACTTCTCAGCTTAAGGGGACCATGATCGTTTTTTTCTTCTGCGCTAAAGGGAAAGGAACATTCCTTTTCCCTGAAATTAATCCATGAATGATCCAGAATATCCAAAGCCTTGAGCATTTTTTCTGCGCTGGTAAAACGATGGGCTGGATTTTTGGCAAGGCATTTTTTCAGAAAATCCTGCCACAGTTCTTCAGGTTCAGGCAGCAGGCTGTTTTTTTCAGTATTATCCGGAGGAAAGAGTCCCGTCAGCATGCGGTGAAATACAATGCCTGCTGCATAAATATCCGATCTTTCATCGGCACTGTCAGCATCCTTTTCCTGCTCCGGTGGTGCGTACCAGGGGGAGCCTACTTTGATATTTTCCGGTGTGCCCGTGGTTTCCCTGCGCAGGCGGCTCAGGCCGAAATCACCGAGAATAAGTCTGTCTTCATCATCCATGAGCAGGTTCCAGGGTTTGATGTCCCTGTGGATGATACCGTGAAAGTGCAGGCAGTGCAGTGCCGTCAGAAGCTGTTTCATATAATGAATGGCAGTATCCGGATCCAGGCTTCTGCAGGGAGCCTCCATATCTGAATTTTCTCCCATGATGAGGCCAAGGCTTCTGGAATAACAGGGCATGGTATAAAAAGTTTTTTCTCCGCAATGGAGATCTTCCACACCTGCCACATTGGGGTGGTGCAGCATGGCCATTTTTCGGGCCTCTTCCATGAACATTGAAAGCAGGTGTTTTTCTCCCACGGAAGACAGAAGAAAAGGGTGGGGGAGAAACACCTTGGCCGCAAGAATCCTTTGAATTTCCGGGTGACGCACTTTGAGAACCCGGCCCATGCCTCCCCGGCCCAGCTCTCCTGCAATCTGATACTTTCCTATGGTTCTCATTTTTCTCCTAGAGGAGTCTGTCTGCGTAGACCTTGGGAAGTCCGGCCCTGAGAATGGCTGAGACGGTTTTTTTTACGTCATAGGAAACCCTTTGGATAAGAACGGATTTCTCAATGGGGTCATAGATGATGTATTTTGCCCTGTTATCCCCATCCCTTGGCTGCCCCACACTGCCACAGTTGATGATGATACGTTCTTTTTCCTTTAAAAAAAATGGGGTCTCATCGGGGATGCTGCGAGAAATTTTTTCTCCGTCCCAGCGTATGATTTCAAGTTCATGGGTATGGCCCACAAAGCAGACTGACTCATTAAACAGGCTGAATAATTTTATGATTTCTTCATCATCCTTCTGAAACAGATAAGTCCGGATATCCGAAGGGGGACAGCCGTGAACAAAACGGCAGTTACATATGGTTTTAAACCTTGGATATTTACGGATACTGGTCAGCGTATCGGAATTCAGCATCTTCCGTGTCTGCATGAGGGCTTGTTTTGCTGAAGGGTTAAACCAGTTCTGCTCAGATATTTTAAGAATGGCGGATTCATGGTTACCCAGTACCGAAGGAATTTCTGCCGCCAGCAGTGCGGCAACAACCTCGTTGGGGTATGGCCCGTAGCCGATGTTGTCCCCAAGGCTGATGGCATTTACAATCCCAAGAGACTCCATGTCCTTCAGCACCTGAACAAGGGCTTCATAATTGCCGTGGATATCGGATAAAACCGCAAAAGCTTTCTTATGCATGGGCCTCACTGTGTTTTTTTGTGCCTGTGCCTGGTCGCAGGGGGATTTTTCCTTGAATAAAGATAAAGAAGAATCCCGCAGAAAAGAAAGGGAAGGCTGAGGAGCTGTCCCATATGTACGGGAAAGGCAAAGGCTGTCTGCTGGGTTTTAAAGATTTCAAGCAGAATACGGGCCGTAGCCGCAAGGATAAGGGCGATGGCCGTAAGACGGAATGGGATTTGTCCTGCTCCTTTTTTCCATGCAAGAAAAAGAAGCAGGCTGCATGTGGCATAGGCCATGGATTCATAGAGCTGCACCGGGTGCCTTGGGATCATGTCCACACGGCTGAATACAATGCCCCATCCGGATTTCACGGGAATGCCCACCAGCTCGGAGTTGAAGAAATTGCCAAGCCGTATAAAGGCCGCTCCCATGCACCCAGCCACCATGAGATGGTCCGCCAGCCAGAAAAAAGGGGTTTCTTCGTATTTTCGGCTGTGCACATAAAGGGCTATGAAAAGGCCCAGAATACCGCCGTGGCTGGCAAGTCCGCCTTCCCAAATTTTAAGGATTTCTACTGGATTGCTGAGGTAATAGCCGGGTTCATAGAAAAGGCAGTGGCCAAGTCTGGCTCCGATGATAACTCCTGCCATGATGCGGTACAAAAGGGGTTCGAGGGCATCGGCATCCTTGCCTTCTTTTTTGAAGACATACTGCATCCAAATCATGCCGCAGATAAATGCACAGGCGAAAAACAGTCCATACCAGCGTACACTGAGGGGACCGAGGGAGAAAAGAATGGGGTCTGCATGCCAGATCAGTGGGGATGCCAAGGTTCAGCCTCCGTAGGTGTTGGTGTGAATTTTTTCCCGCATGAGACTTTCTTCCGGGTGGCCTTCCAGCTTTTCTGCCCCATAGCCTGCGGCAAGTATGGCGAGAACCTTCATTTTTTCCGGAATACCAAGGAGACTGCGGGTTTTTTCCTCTGCGCTGACATGGTCATTGAGCATGCGTTTTCTCACCTGCACCCAGCAGCTTTTAAGGCCAAGGGACTCTGCGGCCAGTTGAAGAAAAATCATGGCAATGGAGCAGTCCTCTACCCAGACATCACAACGTTCAGGGTCTGCTAATACCACCACTCCCAGAGGTGCTCCATGGAGAAAGGAAGCGCCATGGGGCTTTATTTCTGAAAGTTTTTTTAGAAGATCGGGATTTGTTACAAAAATAAATTCCCATGGATTGCGGCTGCGGGAGGAGGGACTGCGCAGGGCTGATTCCTTGAGAAGCTCCAGCTTTTCTTTTTCTATGGTCTGATCCGTGAATTTTCTCACGCTGCGGCGTTTGCGTATAAGATCCATGAACATGGGATTCTCCTTGTTTTGTGGGTTAAGATCTTAAAGATCCGCAATGAAATGAAAGGCAGGTCTGCTGGACTGGGGTTGTAATCTCTGTACCTGATCCCTCAGATCCTTAAGTTCCTGACGCCAGAAAGATTCACTGCCCCAGTTGGGAAAGGTGGCGCTGAAGCGGGTATCATTTTTCTGGCGATGGCACCATGCAAGAAAATAGATCTGCCGCATGGCCCTTATGGGCTCTATGAGTTCTGTGCTGCTCTGGGAAAGATTCCGGAAGGTTCGGTATCCCTCCATCAGCAGCCCTGCTTCCCTTCGGCATTTTTCCAGACGGTCGGGAAGCAGCAGCCAGAGATCCTGCATGGCCGGTCCCGTCATCATGTCATCAAAATCAATAAGAAGAAGACCTTCTCCGGGCCGGTGCAGAATGTTTTTACGGTGCAGATCTCCATGCAGCCGAATCAGGGTTTCTTTTTCAAAAAGGGGACGACTGATATCTTTAAGCTGTTCAATCTGGTCCTGAAAATCTTTCCGCATCCCAGCTGGTATACACCCCCGCAGAAGCTCATCCGCATCCCTTGCAAGGGTTCTGTCCGGATGCAGGTACAGACGGTTAGGGCCTTTATCTGCCGCAGCCACATTGTGGAGCCTTGCTATAAGGCGACCCAGCTGCTCCCAGTCCCTGTCATGGGTGATATCCAGCTCCCTGCCTGCCCGTTTCTGAAAAAGAGCAAAGAAGATGGGGCCGGTTTTTCCCAGTGTAGTGTCGTTTTTAAGTAAGACAGGAGCCACAACGGGCAGCTCTGCCTCAGCGCAGTCCAGCAGAAAGCGGTGTTCATCTTCAAGGGCAGAGCCGGACCACCTGGCCGGACGGTAGAATTTGATGATGTGCCGTCTGCCGTCCATGTCCTGCAGTTCATAGACCCGGTTAATATAACTGGGAAGGGGAGCCACAAGCCCTGTGAAGTGAAGGCCTGTGGCATTTTCAGCAGCACGGAGAATATGTTCCGGTGTCAGGTCGCTGAAGGTCTGCGGGGACTGGATTTCTTGCATGTTGTCCTTTCAATGTAGTTAATGATTACCTGCTATGAAAAGGGAAGAAGTCCTGTTTTTTTTCTTATTTCCGAGAGAAAGGGACCTGCAGCGCTGCGGGCCTTTTCTGCACCTTCCAGCAGAATTTTTTCAACCTTTGCAGGGTTTGCCATCAGTTCGGCATAGCGTTCTCTGGGCTCCTCCAGAATGGCGTTGAGATAGTCAAAAAGAAGAATTTTCATATCTCCCCAACCGATACCTTCCGCATAGCGCTTCCGTACCTCAAGGATTTCTTCCTGTGTGGCAAAGGCATTATAAATTTCAAAAAGGGTGCAGGTGTCAGGATCTTTGGGCTCTGAAGGTTCCTGTGAGTTGGTTTTTATTTTCATGATGGTTTTGCGCAGCTTTTTTTCAGGCAGAAAAAGCTGAATGGTATTGTCATAGCTTTTGGACATCTTTCTGCCGTCAATGCCGCTCAGCACAGCTGTCTTTTCATCCACAAGGGCTTCGGGAAGAACAAAGGTCTGGCCGAAGATATGGTTGAATCGGCCACCGATATCCCTGGCCATTTCTATGTGCTGAATCTGATCCCTCCCGACCGGAACCTTATGGGCATTGAACATCAGGATATCTGCAGCCATGAGTACGGGATAGCTGAAAAGTCCCATGGTGATGCCTTTGTCAGGATCCTTTGCCTTTTCCTCCTCATTGACCTGAACGGCGGCTTTATAGGCATGGGCACGGTTGAGAAGCCCCTTGGCTGCCACGCAGGAAAGAATCCAGGTCAGCTCAGGAATTTCCGGAATGTCGGACTGACGATAAAATACTGCATTATCCGTATCCAGACCCAGAGCCAGCCATGTGGCAGCCACTTCCATGCGGGATGCTGCCACCCGTGCGGGTTCGTGGCATTTGATCAGGGCATGGTAGTCCGCCAGAAAATAAAAGGCATCCATATCCGGATTTCTGCTGGCTTCAATGGCCGGGCGAATGGCGCCCACATAATTGCCGAGATGGGGCGTGCCTGTGGTGGTTATGCCTGTGAGTACCCTTTGTTTTTGAGTCATTTTTTTTGCTCCCTGCCGTTTTCCTTCGGCGTATTTTTTAAAATACCGGCCACAAAGGCCATTTCATCTTCTTTTGAATGCAGCATGCCGTTGAGCCTGGCATCCTGAACCTGCATGAGAATTTTCCGGTAACGGGGGCTGGGGGGAAGGCCCATTTCCTTTAAATCCCGCCCCTGTATCAGTGGTGTGACAAAGCGAAGTTTTGAAAGATAATGGGCAATGGCCTTTTTTACCTGCTTTCTTTCCGCAGCGGCCATCATGTATACTAAAACTTCCGTTTTGAAAACATGCAGTCTGTTGTAAAGGATACTGTTATCCAGGGGAAGTTCCCTTGTAAGGCGTTTGATGCAGAGATCCGCCTGCTCCCTTTCCTTTACGCAGAGTTCTTCCTGCCATCCGGCAAGGCGCAGCAGGCGGCATACCTTTTTAGCCTCTGCCGTATTGCAGGGGCTGATAAGTACCATGAAATAAACCAGCCAGCGTTGACAGCGAAGGTCTTCGGCCAGAAGTTCATAGCCGTCAAGGGCCTTGCGGGTTTCCATGAGAAGGGCTGTTGTTTTTTCCGTAAGGGCCATGGACGGGTGCAGAGTCGCCAGAAGACGGAATTCTCCCAGTCTTTTGATGGAGGGAACTGGATCATTTTCTTCCAGTATGGAAATGATTTCTCCCATGGCTCTGGCACCGGAAAGCCTTTTAAAAACACCCATGCGTATGGCGTTTTCAATGAGTCGAACGGTGAGCTTACCGATGCTGAAACCAAAACGGGATTCAAAGCGGACCGCCCGGAAAATACGGGTGGGATCTTCAACAAAACTTAAATTGTGGATGATGCGCAGGGTTTTGTCCTTGATGTCCTTCTGACCTGAAAAATGGTCGATGAGGGTACCGTAGTGTTTTTCGTTCAGCTGTATGGCCAGGGTATTGATGGTAAAATCCCTGCGGTATAGATCTGACTTGAGGCTGCTTTTCTCCACCTCCGGAAGGGCCGCAGGAGAGGTGTAATATTCCGTTCGTGCTGTGGCAACATCCACCTTAAAATCATCCTCCAGAGTAATTACTGCGGTGCCGAACTTGGAATAGGCATGGATTCTTGCATCCTTTGAGGCAGCAAAGTTTTTAGCAAAATGTATCCCGTCACCTTCCACCACAATATCTATGTCTTCGTTTTTTCTGTATAAAAGAAGATCCCTTACAAATCCGCCAACCACAAAGACATTGCATCCGGTTTCATCCCCACTTTTTCCTATAGTGGAAAGCAGATCCAGAATTTTTTCCGGCAGCCTTTCTTTCATGAGACTGGTTATGTTTCTTGTTTTGGGCAGCTTTTCTGCCAGTGAACCTTCCCTTTCAGATATGATTTCTTCCTGTTCTTGCACCATGAGCTGAAGGAGATCCGTGCGTGTGATGACCCCTGCAATAATTCCTTTATCCAGCACAGGAAGGATGCGTTGTTTACCGCCGACAATGGCATCCTGAATCCGGTTGAGGGAGGCATCTGAATCCACCGTGCTGAAATCGCTGATCATATAATCCTCTACCAGGGTGGTATCCATGGCATGGGAGAGGCCCTGCTCCACAATCTGCCTTGTAATAAGTCCGGTTAGCGGACTTTCGCTATCTCCCTTTTCCGTTACCAGGAGGGCATTGACATTGTAGCGGGTCATGGTCTGGCTGGCCATGCGGAAGGTGGCTTCGGGATGGATTGTATGGGCAGGGGTGCTCATAATTTCTTTTGCCCGGAAGCGGCGGGGGGTGAAGGTATCCAGAAGGCCGATGAGCTGACTTTCCACCTGGGCCAGGGTCTGATGCCGGATGGTGGCCGCACCCGCAGCGGAGTGTCCTCCCCCTTCAAAGTGTCTCATGATGGCACCGATGTCCATATCCGTAAGCCGGCTTCGGCCAATGAGATGAACCTTGCCGTCCATGCGGGCCAGAAGAAAAAGGATGGTCACCTTTTCCATGCGCATGAAACGGTGTACCAGAAAAGCCAGATCCGGTACGTAGGCTTCACTGGAAAGCCGGGTCAGGGTAACCGGGGTACCGTGGATGGTAATTTCCGAGGTATTGTCCAGCATCTCATTGAGGAGTCTCAGTTGCAGCGGGTCCAGCTCTCTGGCCAGCACATCTCCCACGGTAGGCAGGTGTGCGCCCTGTTTCACAAGCCAGGCCAGGGCCTCGAAATCTTCTGCCGTGGTTCCGGAACCGGTCAGATGGCTGGTATCTTCAAAAATCCCCATGGCCAGCAGTGTGGCTTCCTCCGGGGTCAGCCTTATGTTATGCTCCTGAAGCAGAGGCACCATGAGGGTTACTGTGGCACCCGCCTCTCCTGAAACCAGCTTGTCTGCCTCAAGATCCCCCGGTGCTGCCGGGTGATGGTCGTAAATATGAAGCTCTATTCTTTCTTCTCTGGCCATGGTGGCCAGTTCTCCTATACGCTCAGCCTGTCTTGTATCAACGATCACGATGCGCTGTACCTCTTCCGGTCGGATTTCACGGAAGGGGATCAGGTCGAAGAGATAAAGCAGGGACTGGACAAAAAAGTGTCTTATCTGGGGAGAATCGCTGCCCGGTAGAACGATACGCCCTTCGGGATAGAGTTTTTTGGCCGCCAGCATGGAGGCAATGCCGTCCAGATCCGCATTTTTATGTGTGGTTATGAGGGTGTGGGTAAGAGCCTCGTTAATGGTTTTGTCTGGCTGCTGCAAGGGAGGCCTCCGAAAAAACATGGATGATTCTGTGAAAAGCAGGTAACTTCCTGAGTTGTTCCATTCTTGATGGTTTTGAAGATCGATGCGGTTGGCTGGTCTTCTGATGGAAGTTATATATTTTATTTTTAAAAAATCAGATGTTAGCTGTTTTTTTGTTTTTGATCTGCCATAAAGCAAAGAATCCGGTATGATTGTTTCAATGCCGGAACTGTGATAGACACTTTTAATTAACGATACTTCCGGACTGGACATGCATAATCGAGAAATAAAAGACTTTCAATATGTTTTTGGTCCTGTGGCTTCCCGTCGTCTTGGACTTTCCCTTGGGGTGGATCTTCTTCCGAGTAAAACATGTACCCTGGACTGTATATATTGTGAATCAGGACGAACCACCCGCAAAACCCTTCTTCGGAAGGAATGGGTACCCACCGAAGCCGTAATTGCTGAACTGGCGCAGATTTTGGATGAAAGGCCGGAGCTGGACAGTGTCACCTTTTCTGGTTCCGGTGAACCGACACTGCATACGGGGATCGGTCGCATCATTGATACCATCCATACCAGGTGGCCGGGATATCCTGTGACAGTTCTTACCAACGGAACTCTTTTCTGGCAGGAAGAGGTACGCAATGATCTGGTCCATGCTGATCGTGTAATAACTAATTATGATGCTGCCAGTCCGGAGGTTTTTGAAGCCCTGAACCGTCCCTATCCCGGACTTTTCCCTGACCGTATGCTGGAAGGTCTGGTGGCTTTCAGGGAAATTTTTACAGGAGAACTCTGGCTGGAAATTTTTGTAATTCCAGGAGTCAATGACAGGGACAGGGAAATTGACGCCATTGCAGCAGCTGCCGCCAGAATCAGGCCGGACCGGGTACAGCTCAATACTCTGGACAGGCCAGGAACGGAGTCCTGGGTGGAGCCGGCGGGAGATACTTTGCTTGATCGTTTTCAAAAGCGCATTGCCGCTGCTGAACTGACAGGAAAGGTTCAGGGTTCAGGAAATTCCGTTAGCATGGATGATGATCAGTTGAAAAAAAATATTTTATCCATGGTTTTGAGAAGGCCCGTTACTCTGGAGGATGTGGTGCGAACTCAAGGGGTGGACAGGAAAAAAGCCCTTGAGGTTCTTTCGGGTATGCGTTTTGCAAAAAGGCTTGGAGTGCAGAAAATGCCCAGGGGAGATTTTTATATCCTTCCTGAGTGAAAAAAGGATCGGACATATCAGCTTAATTGCCTGAAATATAGATACCTTTTGTTTGTTTTTCTCTCCTGATGTGTAACTTCAAGAGTTACTTTATGACAAAACGGCGTAACATAGTGCGGGTTGCTTCTGAGCGGTGGTTTGGTTGAGGGTCCAATTTTTGAGGACTTTTAATCCCGGAAGTAGTCTAAGCGCAGTTCTAACTTTTGTTTATGCGGTGGGTTGACTTTTTTTGGCATTTTAAGCTTTTTTTTGTATTTCTTGGTGGTGATTTTAACTTGATAATTAATAATTATGGGGGAGTACTATGCCCGTATTTGTCTGGGAAGGTAAAAACCGCAAAGGTCAGAAGCGAAAAGGTGAGATGGAGGCACCCAATGAGGCCGCCGTAAGAACCCGTTTGAGCCAGCAGAAGATTACACCTGTTAAAGTAAAGCCAAAGCCCAAGGATATACTGGAAAATATTTCTTTTCTCCAGCCTAAGGTGACGGAACAGGATGTGATTATCTTTGCCCGTCAATTTTCCACCATGATTGATGCTGGTCTTCCCATTGTACAGTGTCTGGATATTCTGAGTGAGCAGCAGGAAAATCCAACCTTTAAAAAGATTATCAAGGAAATTAAGGCTGGTGTGGAAGGGGGAGAAACCCTTGCTGATGTGTTAAAAAAGCACCCCAGCCTTTTTGATACCCTCTTTGTCAATATGGTGGCTGCCGGTGAAGCAGGCGGTATTCTGGATGTTATTCTCCGCCGTGTTTCAGCATATATGGAAAAGATGTCCAAGCTGAAAAAAAAGGTAAAGGGGGCCATGACCTATCCTCTTGTCACCTTAATTATTGCCTTTGTTGTGGTGGGTGTAATTCTTGTGTTTGTTATTCCTGTTTTTGAGAGTATGTTTGCGGATTTTGGCAGTGCTCTTCCTGCTCCAACACAGATTGTCATTAATATGAGTGAATTTGTGCAGGCGAAAATTTTGCATATCATCATCAGTATTGTGGTATTTATATTTTTATTTAAAAGAGTATATCGTACGGATAAAGGACGTAAGATTTTTGATACCATCTTTCTCCGACTGCCCGTGGCGGGTATTATGATCCGCAAGGTATCCGTAGCCAAGTTTACCCGTACCATGGGAACAATGCTTTCTTCCGGCGTTTCTATTCTGGAGGCTTTGGATATTGTGGCAAAAACCTCCGGCAACCGGGTGGTGGAAGACGCCATTTATGATGTAAAGGCCAGTATCTCCGAAGGTGAGACCATGGCAGACCCTTTGTCCGAATCCGGTGTTTTTCCCTCCATGGTCTGTTCCATGATTGCCGTGGGGGAGTCCACGGGTGCACTGGATGCCATGCTTGAAAAAATAGCAGATTTCTATGATGACGAGGTAGATCAGGCCGTAGAAAACATGACAGCCCTGATTGAACCTTTTATGCTGGTTTTCCTCGGAGTGGTCATCGGCGGCCTTGTGGTTGCCATGTATCTTCCGGTTTTCCAGATGGCTGCAGCCATTGGTTAAAACTGGTTATGATATGTATTTGTTTTATGAGTCTTAATTTATTAATGCGTACTGTCATGTCTTGAAAGGACCTGTATGCAGGTACAGGATAAGGATATCCTGAAAAAAATAAATTGGCTGATGGGTGTAAGGGCCATCCTTGCACTCATACTGCTGATGTTTTCAGCACTGGTCCAGTCCCAGGGGGGCTTGGTCTTTAAAATTTTTCCTGCTGCAGCCCTGTATATTCTTGCAACCCTCACCCTGATTTTTTCCCTTGTTTTTGCTTTCTGGTCTACGAGAACAAAAAAACCACGTTTTTTTGCCATTGTTCAGCTGATAGTGGATGTTTTTCTCATCACGGCTTTGATCTGGATGACAGGCGGATATGATTCCCTTCTGACTTTTTTGTATATGCTGGTGATCATCAACGCCAGCATTCTTCTTTCCCGTAAAGAAAGCCTTTTGATCGCAGCGGTTTCTGCCATTGCCTTTGGATTGCTGGTGGATTTTGAATACTACGGCATTTTGCCGGCTCTGGGAGAAATAAATACACCTCTTATGGATCGGGTTGATTTCTGGTCCGTTTTTTTCCGTATTCTGGCCACTACAGTTGCCTGCTTTTCCGTTTCTGTACTCACAAGTTTTCTTTCCGTTCAGCTGCGCAAAGCCAGAGAAGAGATCCGCTATATGGGGAACTATGTCAAACGCATGGAAAGCCTTGCTACTGTTGGAGAAATGGCCGCAGGGCTAGCCCATGAAATTAAAAATCCCCTTGCTTCCCTGAGGGGTTCCATTGAGCTTCTGGAAACGGAAGTCTGTAAGGATACGGATTCTGTTCGGCTCATGCGCATTGTCCGCAGGGAAGCGGATCGTCTGGCCAACCTTGTGACGGAGTTTTTAAACTTTGCAAGACCGGACAAAGGAAATCCTGAGCCTGTAGAAGTCGGAAGTATGATCCAGGAAAGTGTTCAGATTCTGAAACAGAGTGAGGGCAGCCGGGGAAGAATTATCTACTCCCTTTTTCTCGAACCGGAAGTATGGGTGGATGCAGATCCGGATCGTATGCGGCAGGTTCTATGGAATCTTTTGCTGAATGCCGTAGAGTCCATAGAAGGGGAGGGGGAGATTCGAGTGAGCCTTGATGTGGAGAGGGGAAAAAATGTGCGCATAGCCATAAAAGATACTGGTTGTGGTATTGCGGATTCGGATATGGCATCCATTTTTGCACCCTTTTATACCACAAAAGCAAAGGGTACCGGGCTGGGGCTGTCCATTGCCGTGCGCATACTGGAAGCCATGGGAGGGAGACTGGATGTAAAAAGTACACCCGGAGAAGGAAGCACCTTTATTCTACGCATGCCCTGTCTTCCATATTCTCCGGAGTCCTGTAATGCTGGCCGTGGTTGACACCATGTGAGCAATAGGGTAGCTACTGACTGGTTTAAAATCAGCAGGTACTCAAAAGAATTTCGGGAGAAATACAGGAAAAAATGGAAGAAAACAAAAGCGAAAACATTCAGGAAGATGCCGTGGATGTCCTCAGTCAGAGGCGGCGTAAAAATAAGGAAATGAAGGCCGCAGGGATTAATCTTTATCCCAATGACTTTAAAATTTCCCATGATATCGCTACTGTCCGCCAGGAGATTGAAGATGCTCCGGACAATATGGGACCCGATGGGCAGGCTTTTTCCGTGGCTGGCCGTATGATGGCCATTAACCGCTTTGGCAAATCTGCCTTTATCCGTATCAAGGATGGAAGTGGTGAACTGATTCAGGCCTACCTTCAGTCTAAAACGCTGGGTGAGACCTTTGATCTTTTCAAGCAGCTGGATGTGGGGGATTTTGTGGGGGTGACAGGAACCCTTTTTACTACCCGCACAGGGGAATGGACTCTGGATGCCAGTGCTTTCAGGCTTCTTTCCAAGGCAACCCGGCCCCTGCCTGAAAAATATCATGGTTTGAAAGATCCGGAAAAGCGTTACCGCAAACGCTATGTGGATCTCATTATGAATCCGGAAGTAAGGGAAATTTTTCTTCGCAGAAGCCGTATGGTACAGGCTGTCCGTGAGTTTTTTATTGACCGCGGTTTCCTTGAGGTGGAAACACCCATGATGCAGACCGTTGCCGGTGGTGCTGAAGCCACACCCTTTGTGACCCATCACAATGCTCTCGGTATGGATCTTTTTCTGCGCATCGCACCGGAGCTTTATCTAAAGAGGCTTGTGGTTGGTGGTTTTGATAAGGTTTTTGAAATTAACCGTAATTTCAGGAACGAGGGGGTATCCACCCGCCATAATCCAGAATTTACCATGATGGAATTCTACTGGGCCTATGCCAGGGACGAAGACCTCATGGCCCTCAGTGAAGAGCTTTTTGCCCATGTGGCAAAGGCGGTTACCGGTGATGTGGTGGTGAACTATCAGGGACATGCCTTACGTTTTGACGGAACATGGCCCAAAATTCCCCTTTTGGATGCACTGGTTGAAATCGGCGGTGTTGATAAGGCGCTGCTGGATGATCTGGAAGGTCTTCTGGCCTTTGCAAAGGAAAAAAATATTTCCGTAACCAAGACGGAAAAGCTCGGCAAGGTACTGACAAAACTTTTTGATGTTCTTGTAGAGCCAAAGCTTATACAGCCTACCTTTATCACGGGATATCCTGTGGAAGTTTCTCCCTTATCACGGCGATCGGATAAAAATCCCATGCTGACGGAACGGTTTGAGCTTTTTGTTGCCGGACGTGAGATTGGTAATGGATTTTCTGAGCTCAATGATCCCGAAGATCAGCGGGAACGTTTTCTCATGCAGGTTAAGGAGAGGGAAGCCGGTGATTCCGAAGCCCACATGATGGATGATGACTATATTGAAGCCCTGGAATATGGTATGCCACCTACGGCAGGTCAGGGTATAGGTATGGATCGTCTGGCCATGCTTTTGACGGATGCAGCTTCCATAAGGGAAGTGATTCTGTTTCCACACATGAAACCAGTTTCTCATCAATAAAAAGAAACGGCGGGATTTCCGCCGGTTCTTTCAAAAAGGCGACCTCATATCCCCTATGTCCCTGGAACTTTTTATTGCAGGAAGATATCTTCGTGCCCGCAGAAAACAGGGTTTTATTTCCCTGACGGGCATCCTTTCGGTTTTTGGTGTTGCCTTGGGTGTAATGGCCCTGGTGGTGGTGATTGCCGTGATGAGTGGCGCCGAAAGGGATTTCAGGGAAAGGATTCTGGGCCTGGAACCCCATATTCTTCTCATGGGACAGGGGGGCGGTCTGGAGAACCCCCATGAAGCCCAGGAAAGAATCCGTGCTTTCCCACAGGTCTCAGCTACGGCTCCCTTTGTTTATGGTAAGGTGGTTCTCAGGACATCCGGTGGGATGGGAGGTGCCTTTTTACGGGGCATTGATCCGGAAGCACAACGCGTGGCCATTGAAGGGATAGATCGAGAGAGTCTTCTTGAGCAGCTGAAGGATGCGGAGTCAGGTAATGCCCCCGGTATTATCCTGGGCAGAACCCTTGCTGCTGAACTTAAAGTTGCCATTGGAGATACTGTGCAGGTCATGTCTCCGGAATTCATGCTTTCTCCCGTGGGAATGCTGCCCAAGGTCCGCCGTTTTCAGGTAAGTGGTTTTTTTTCTTCCGGCCTGTTTGAGTATGATGGTGCCCTTTGCTACATTCGCATGGATGAGGCATCAAGGCTTCTGGGCATGGGAGAAAAGGTGACTGGCATTGGTATCTGGATTGATGATGTGTATGCAGCGGAAGAGCTTGGGAAAAGGATTCAGGATGAATTTGGCTGGGGCTACTGGACCCGCAACTGGATGGAGATGAACAAAAGCCTTTTTTCTGCCCTGAAGCTTGAAAAAACGGCCATGTTCATCATTCTTACCCTGATTATTCTTGTGGCGGCTTTTAATATTGCCAGCTCTCTCATTATGATGGTGATGGAAAAAACAAGGGATATCTCCATCCTCATGGCCATGGGGGCCAGCCGGGCGTTGATCCGGAGAATTTTTGTAATTCAGGGGATGATTATAGGCATTTTGGGTACTTTTTTCGGTGTTGTTTCAGGTGTTGCCCTCTGCCTGTTTCTGGAACGTTATCCCATTATCCGCCTTCCCGAAGCCTATCCCTTCACAACCCTTCCTGTTCTTCTCGAATGGAGTGATGTCACGGCAATTGGCCTGGCTTCCCTGCTGATATGTTTTCTTTCAACCCTGTATCCTGCCATGCAGGCTTCCCGTCTTGATCCTGTGGAGGGTATCCGTTATGGATGATTGCAGGGATATTCTTGAGCTTTGCGGTGTGCACAAAACCTTCCTTGATGGTGTACAGCCTGTCCCCGTGCTCAAAGATGTGAACTGGACGGTAAGCCGTAAAGACACCATTGCCATCGTAGGCCCTTCGGGTATTGGAAAATCCACACTGCTGCATATTATGGGTGCTCTGGATCGTCCTGATGCCGGGAAGTTGCTGCTTAATGGCCGCAATATTCTGTCCCTTGATGATGCAGGGCTGGCAAGGGTCCGTAATGGGGTTATGGGCTTTGTTTTTCAGTTTCACCATATGCTCCCGGAGTTTACTGCTTTGGAGAATGTCATGATGCCTGCCCGTATAGCAGGTATTGCTATTTCAGAAGCCAGGGGGAGGTCCGAGGAACTCCTTGACCGGATGGGCCTTTCTCATCGTATGCATCACAGAACCTCCCAGCTTTCCGGAGGAGAGCAGCAGCGGGCTGCTCTTGCCAGGGCCCTTGTTATGTCTCCGCCCTTTCTTTTTGCTGATGAACCCACAGGCAATCTGGATATTGATAACAGCAGAAAGGTCCATGAACTGCTTTTGGAAATACATGCAGAAAAAAAATGTGCCCTTGTTGTGGTAACCCACAATATGGAGCTGGCAGGGATGATGCAGACACAGATAACTCTGCGGGATGGGCTGGTTGTTGACGGGGATATACCGGTTCATGCTGCGAATGGTTTGGTTTTCACTCCATGATTTGCTAAAGCCGTAGACTGTGTGGCTCTTATGATGGCGCACATAAAGTACAGCTTTTCTTTTCATTGTGTTTTTTTTGAAGTATAGCCAGTGGGCTGTTTCGGTACTTTTTTTTTGCCATTTTAAACCTTAGGGGCATTGACACCAGAGGATGGTTGTATGAATCGGAGTTCTGTCTGTGGCTTTTGGCTGCTTTTGCTGATGATGCTGGGAAATATTAGTGTGTGTGCTGCGGATTCTCCGCAGGTATGGATTGCACCTTTTTCCGTGGAAGGAGATCTTCGTTCCGTAAGCTTAGGAAAACAGGTGGCGGATAGGGTGGCCCGTGAACTGACGGCTGCGGGGCTTTCTTCCCAGATCGGGAATGATCCTGGAAAAGATCTTGAAGATGTGCGGAAAAGCATGGCATCCGTGGGTGCTGAATCCGCTGTCTGGGGTCGTCTTATTCTGGAAAACGGGGGTTTCCGTCTTTCCGGCAGATTGTTTTCTGAAGGTATGGAGCGACGTATTGTGGAGGAGGGATCTTCCGTAGATACGCTTTTTCTGGCATCTGCCAGTCTGTCACGTAAGGTCGCGGATTTCCTTGTGGGCAAAGAAACCGTTGCCCTTGTGGAGATTGTGGGGAATCAGCGCATAGAAAGTGATGCCATTCTTCGGGTTATTCAGAGTGGCCCGGGAGATGTGTATCTGCAAAAAGCCCTTTCCGATGATCTTGAAGCAATTTATGCCATGGGCTATTTTGACGATATTCGTGTGGCTGTGGAAGAAAGGGATGTCGGCAAGGTTGTTATTTTCACGGTTCAGGAAAAACCCACGGTACGTCAGATTTTTATACGGGGTAACAGGGTATATAAAGATGACAAGGTTATGGAAGTTGTGACCACAAAAACCGGGTCAATTCTCAATATTTTCCAGGTTAGGCGGGATATAGAGCGGATTCGGGACCTGTACCGAAGCAAAAATTATCACCACTCGGAAGTGAACTATGAAATCCGGGAGCTGGATAACAATCAGGCAGACCTTGTTTTTGTTATTTCAGAAGGTGAAAAGGTCAAGGTGACAGAACTTGTTTTTGAGGGCCGTGAGAGCTTTACCGAGAGGCAGCTGAGAAAACAGACAGGTCTTTCGGAGAAGGGGTTTTTTTCATGGCTTACGGGTTCAGGAGAATTGAAAAAGGAGGCGGTGCAGCATGCCTCTGCAAGGCTTACGGCTTTTTATCATAATGAAGGCTATGTGGATGCCAGGGTTTCTGATCCGGAAATAACCTTTGAAGGCCCCGAAGCCAGGGTTATGTTCAGAATTGTTGAAGGACAGCGCTATCGTATCGGAGAAGTCTCCGTGGAGGGAGATCAGCTTTTTTCTGAGGATGTACTGCTGTCGATTACTGCCATTGGAAAAGAAGAGTGGTACAAAAGGGATGTGGTGCATCAGGATATGATGGCACTTACGGATCTTTACGGAGATGCGGGATATGCAAATACTGATGTATTTCCCCAGCTGCGCAAGGATGATGAGGCCGGGGTTGTGGACATCCTTTATTCTGTTCGTCAGGGAAAACAGGTGTACATAGACCGTATAGAAATTACGGGCAATGTAAAGACCCGTGATAAGGTAATCCGAAGACAGATTCCTCTGCTGGAACAGGAGCTCTACAGTGGAAGCAGAATCAGAAGGGCTGCGCGTAACCTGAATCGGCTGGATTATTTTGAAGATGTGCAGCTGAATATCAAAAGTACGCCGGATCCTGAGAAGGTGGATCTTCTGGTCAGTGTGGAGGAAAAACCCACTGGTATGTTCACCTTTGGTGCAGGATACAGCTCCCAGGATAATCTCTTCGGTCAGGTTTCCGTGACCCAGCGGAACTTCAGGGGTAAGGGACAGACCCTTAACCTGCGGGCGGATGTGAGCAGTTCATCCACAAGGTATACCTTAAGTTTTACGGAACCCTATCTCTTTGATAAACCCCTTTCCGCCGGTTTTGATGTGTATAACTGGGACAGGGAATATAATGATTATACAAAGAAAAGTACTGGAGGTACTGTAAGGCTTGGTTACCCCGTATGGGATTATACCCGTGCCTTTATGTCTTATGGTATTGAAAGTTTTGATGTAAAAGTGGATTCGGGCAAGCAGCAGCTGGTCAATGAGGATATTCTGGCCATGGAACCCTTAAGTCTTGCCAGTACCATGACTCTGGGTTTGAATTATGATTCCACCAACCGTCTTTTTAATCCTTCCGAAGGGTCTAACCACAGGCTGACTGTGAAACATGCAGGTGGTCCTCTGGGGGGGGATATTGCTTTTACAAAATATCTGGCGGAGGTTGGATGGTATTTTCCCCTTTTCTGGCAAACGGTTTTTTTCATGCATGGTGAAACCGGATACGTTCATAAAAACAGCGACGGTCATCTGCCGGATTATGAAAAATTTTATCTTGGGGGGTTGAACTCCGTGAGGGGTTACCGCTGGCGTGATATTGCCGTTTATTATGATGGTGACTACACCTATGATCAGGTTATCCGGGATTCCGATGGAAATGTTACGGGTGTGGAGACAAAAACAGTCTCTTACCGGAAGAACAAGGGTGGCGATAAGTTCATGCAGGCCAATTTTGAATTTATTTTTCCGCTGGTAAGGGACGCCGGACTTATGGGTCTTGTTTTTTATGATCTTGGAAATGTCTATGATACGGACGAAAGAATCACTACGGATGGCATAAAAAGAAGTGTTGGTTATGGTATTCGCTGGTTTTCTCCCATTGGTCCCATCCGTCTTGAATATGGGATCCCAAAGAATAAAATTGACGGATCCAAGCAGAGTGCTCGATGGGAATTCACCATGGGTGGTGCATTTTAATAAAGGTTAAAAAACGTATAGATTACGAAGAAAGGAAGAAGGCTATGATGAAATTGACCCGTGGAATACAGGCACTCATACTCGCTTTTATGTTTGCAGGAACTGCTTTTGCCGCAGATGTGGCGAAAATAGGAGTGTTTGATTTTGAAACCTTCCTGAAAAACTCAAAGTCCGGACAGCAGGCTAAAAATCAGGTGGCTGAAGAAGCCAGAAAACTGGAAGCACAGCTGGAGGTCAAAAAGAACGAGATAGAAAAACTCCGGGACAGCCTGATGCGGGAGGCCATGGTGCTTTCCGATGAAGCTAGAAGCCAGCGGGAGCGCGATCTGCAGATTAAAGCCATGGACTTAAGAAACATGGAACAGCGTTTTACCCGCTCCTTTAACCAGCAGCAGAATGAAATTATGGCAAGGATTCAGGGCCAGGTCCGGGAGCTTATTCAGGAGATCGGTGAAAAGGAGAACTATCTTCTGATTCTGGAAAATATTGGTGTTGTCTATGCTCCGGATCGTGTGGATATCACAGAACGTCTCATTCTCAAACATGACGAAAAATACGGAAAAAGCGGGTCATGAAAAAAAGGGTTATGCTGGGTGAGCTTGCAGGAATCTGCGAAGGTCAGGTTTCAGGTGATCCCTCCTTTGAAGTCAGGGGTATTGCTCCCCTTGAAAGTGCAGGGCCTGAAGATATTTCACTGGCCATGAACGCAAAATATCTCCGTCAGGCGGCTTCTTCCCGGGCAGGGGCCCTTATTGTGGGTGAGGGTGTTCAGGAAAATCTTCCAAAGGGGAATTATCTGATCTCTGATGCACCCTACTGGGCTTTTGCCAGAATTTTACAGTTCTTTTATACTGATCCTGAACCCTGTAACAGCATTCATGCCAGCACCTCAGTAGGCGGGAACTTTATCTGTAAAGGCAATCTTTTTACCGATGCCTTTGTGGTGATCGGTAGCAATGTAAAGATGGGCGAGGGCTGCCGTATCGGAGCCAACAGTGTTATAGGCGATGGTTGTGTGTTGGGAGACCACTGCGTAATTTATCCCAATGTAACCCTGTATCCGGGTACAAGGCTGGGCAACCGGGTTCGTGTTCACAGCGGCTCTGTCATAGGTTCCGATGGCTTCGGTTTTGCCCCCAGGTCAGGTAGTTGGGAGAAAATTCCCCATCTTGGTTCCGTTGAGCTGGGGGATGATGTGGAGATCGGCGCTGGCTGCACTCTGGACCGGGGTACTTTCGGCCTGACCCGCATCGGCAGGGGTGTAAAACTGGATGATCAGGTGCATATAGGTCACAACGTCCAGATTGGTGAGAATACCCTTCTGGTGGCTCAGGTGGGAATTGCAGGCAGTTCTCAGGTGGGTAAAAACAGTATCCTTGCGGGTAAAGTTGGTGTGTCAGGACATATCCGCATCGGAGACGGAGTGCAGGTAGGACCCATGGCAGGAGTTGCTCATGATGTAGCCGATGGTCAGATTGTGAGCGGCGCACCTGAAATGCCCCACCGTCAATGGCTCAAGGTACAGCGCATTCTGCCAAGGCTGCCGGAAATGCGTCGGCGCATTACAGCCCTGGAAAGGAAGCTGGATATGGACCATAAAGAAGGGGCTGAAACATGAGCGTGGATGCAGAAGGACATGGTGGAATTGATATTATTGATATTATTGATATTCTTCCCCATCGTTATCCTTTTCTTCTGGTGGACAGGGTTTTGTCACTGGAAGTGGGCAAATCCATCTGTGCCATAAAAAATGTAAGTATCAATGAACCTTTTTTTTCAGGACATTTTCCGGGCTTTCCAATTATGCCCGGTGTCCTGATTCTGGAAGCCATGGGCCAGGCAGGTGGTATTCTGGCCTTTGCTTCATGGCCTGAAGAAAAAAGACAATACCCTCTCCTTCTTACGGGTGCGGACAAGGCCCGTTTCCGGCGTAAAGTGCTTCCAGGAGATCAGATCCGGATGGAAGTGACCCTTATTAAATTGAAATCCAGAGCGGTAAGAATGCGCGGTGTGGCTACGGTAGATGGTGTAAAAGCCGTGGAAGCTGAGTTTATGGCCGTTCTGGGAGATTAGGAATGTACTATGGCTATTCATCCCACAGCCATTGTGGATGCAGGGGCAGAAATTGGCGATGAAGTGGAAATCGGGCCCTTTGCCATTGTAAAGGAACATGTGTGTATAGGTGCCAGAACCCGTATTGGTGCCTATTCCATGGTTGATAACTATACGGAAATCGGTCCGGATTGCGTTATTTTCCCTTATGCCGCCGTTGGCGGAGATCCTCAGGATCTTAAATTCAGGGGAGAAAAATCCTGGCTCAAAGTGGGGCGAAAGACGGTAGTCCGTGAATTTGCCACCCTTCACAGGGGTACGGGACTTGGTGGAGGTCTGACCTCAGTGGGAGAAGAAAATCTTCTCATGGCCTATTGTCATGTGGCCCACGACTGCCATACGGGAAAAGGGGTGATTCTTTCCAACAATGCCACCCTTGCGGGTCACGTTACCCTGGGAGATCACGTAATTGTTGGCGGTCTTGCTGCGGTGCATCAGTTTGTGAAGGTGGGGGACCATGCCTACATTGGTGGAAAATCCGCCGTGGTAAAGGACATCCCACCCTTTGTCATTGCATCGGGTGACAGGGCTACCCTTCATGGATTGAACAAGGTAGGGCTTCGCAGGCGGGAATTTCCTGAAGAAACTTTAAAGCATCTGAAACAGGCCTACAGAATTATCTTTCGATATGGCCTTACCCTTAAAGAAGCCATTGAAAGGGTAAGGGCCAGTGTGGAAATGATTCCAGAGGTCTGTGAGTTTATTGATTTCATAAAAAATTCGGACCGTGGAATTACCCGCTAGTCCGGTATGAGAAAGGAGAGGCGGCGTCCCTTGGACAGCAGCGACCCTGGCAGTAGCAGCCATCGTGAGAAACGTATTGGTGTCATTGCAGGAAATGGTTCTTTTCCGGTGACCTTTGTTAAAAAAGCCGCAGCACAGGGTTTTTCCGTTTTTACTGTGGCTTTCCGCGGAGAAGGAGATGTCTGCCTTGAAAATCTTTCCCAGGCTTTTCGATGGGTATATCTGGGGCAGGTAAAAAAAATCATCCGTTTCTTTAAGGATAAGGATGTGGATACCGTTGTAATGATGGGAGGTATCCGGAAGACGCGAATGTTTGTGGACGTAAGGCCGGATATGCTTGCCATAAGGGCTATGGCCGGTATGCGGCACAGCCACGATGACGGCGTTCTGCGGCTTTTTGCCGGTATCCTTGCAGACCATGGTATTCATGTTGTGGATTCTACGGCTATGCTGCCGGAGCTTTTATCTCCACCGGGTCTCTGGACCCGGACCCGTCTGCCCAAAGGTGCTGCATCGGATATTGAAATTGCCTGGAAAGTGGCCCGCCGTATAGGTGAGCTGGATGTGGGCCAGTGTGTTGTGGCAGGCGGGGGGTCTGTTTTGGCCGTTGAAGCCATTGACGGAACCGATGCCACTATCCGCAGGGGTGGAGACCTTGGCCGTGGCAATGCAGTGCTGGTGAAGGTTGCCAAGCCGGGACAGGACATGCGCTTTGATATACCTGCAGTGGGACCGGAGACCATACGTATAATGGCGGAATCCGGAGTAGCTGTTCTGGTCCTTGAGGCAGGAAAAACCCTGGCACTGGAAAGGGATGTCCTTGTTGCTGAGGCGGACAGGCTGGGTATCTGTGTTCTTGGTATTGAAGATCCGGAAAATCTGGCAATGCTTTTATCCGAAAAGGGGGCTGCATGAACCGGACTGTTATGCTTGTGGCCGGCGAAGCTTCGGGTGATCTGCATGGTGCGGCTCTCATCAGAGCCATGGCTGAAAAGGATCCTCAGATTTTTTTCTGTGGTATCGGAGGAGACCAGATGCGCAGGGCAGGAATGCGCCCTGTGGCAGACAGTTCCGGTCTTGCGGTGATGGGTGTCACCGAAGTTATTGGGAGTTTTTTAAAAATCCGTAAAGTATATAAAACTGCGGAAATGATTCTGGCTTCTTTAAGACCGGATCTTCTTATACTGATTGACTATCCTGGCTTTAATCTGCGTCTGGCCCAGGAAGCAAAAAAAAATCATATTCCTGTTCTTTATTATATAAGTCCCAAGGTATGGGCATGGCGCTCTTCCCGTGTTCAGCAGATTGCGGAAAGGGTGGACAAGCTGGCTCTGATTTTTCCCTTTGAAGTGGAGTGGTTTCAGGAAAGGGGGGTGGATCAGGCGGTTTATGTGGGTAATCCCCTGATGGATCAGGCACCTGAATTCAGGGAAATGCGGCCTGATGATGTGCTTGCCTCAAATCCTGTTATTGGCCTTTTGCCCGGCTCCAGACCCGGAGAAATACGCAGAATGCTTCCTGTCCTCTGTGAGGCGGCGGAACTGATTTCCCAAAAAATACCCGGAGCACGTTTTATTCTTTCTGCTGCCCCCGGAACCCACCTTGCCGATATTCAGGCATGGGCAGCTGCCTCCGGCGCACCTTCCCATATGGAGGTTGTCAGCGGGGCCTATCCCGTTCTTGACGCAGCAGATGTTGTTGCTGCTGTATCCGGCACCGTTACCCTGGAAGCGGCTTTGGCCGGAGTTCCGGGAGTTCTCGTTTACCGTATGTCTGCACTGAGTTACGCCGTTGCCCGAAGGGTTGTTAATGTACCCTATGCAGGCCTTGCCAATCTCATTGCCGGGGCAGAGATAATGCCGGAGCTTCTTCAGGAAAATGCCACACCTGAAAAAGTATGTGAAGCGGTATGTATGTTATTGCAGGATAAGGATCGCAGAAAGCTCCACCACCATGCCTTGTCCGAAGTCCGGGCTGCCCTGGGCAGTCCCGGTGTTGCAGAACGTACGGCAGGTCTTGCCCTTTCCATGCTGGGAGACAGCTGATGCCTTTAAAGGTTGAAGAACGCCACAAAAAGGTAATGGCCCTGGTACTGGAGAGCAAATGGCGGCTTTTTCTGGCCATGTTTTCCATGCTGGTGGTTTCCCTGACATCGGTGGCTTCCGCATGGCTGATAAAACCGGTTCTGGATGATATTTTCATGAACCGGGATGCCATGAAGCTCTACATCATTCCCGGAGCCGTTCTTGTGGTTTTTACTCTCCGGGGCCTTGGTATGTATGGTCAGGAGTTTTTCTTAAATTATGTGGGACAGGTGATCATCCGTCATTTCCGCAATGGGCTTTATGACCGTATTGTGGATTTGCCCTTAAGGTTTTTTCAGAATGAGCGCACTGGCGTCCTCATGAGCCGCATTACAAATGATGTCAATCTTGTACGCAGCATGGTTTCCAGTGTGGTTACAAGCTCCCTTCGTGATTTTTTCACCATCATTTTCCTTGTGGCCTATACCTTTTATCAGATATGGGAACTTGCCATTATTGCTTTTCTGGTGCTGCCTGCCGCATTTTATCCCATCGTCTATTTTGGCAGAAAAGTCCGTAAAACCAGTACAGGGTGCCAGGAAGCCATGGCGGAGATGAATGCCTTTCTCCATGAAACCTTTACGGGCAATAAGATTGTCAAGGCTTTCGGCATGGAAGCCTATGAAAAAAAACGTTTCCATGCAAAAACCCAGAGCCTTTTCCGTCTTGAAATCCGTCAGGCCATTGCCAAATCCATGTCTTCTCCCGTAATGGAATTTCTTGCCGGTGTGGGGATTGCCTTTATCATCTGGTACGGAGGCCTGCGTGTTATTCAGGGTATTTATACGCCTGGAACCTTTGTTTCCTTTCTGGCTGCCGTGCTGATGCTCTATGATCCTGTAAAGAAAATGAGCAAGCTTAATAATGCCCTGCAGGAAGGTCTTGCTGCCGTAGACAGAATTTTCAGTATTTTGAATGAAAAGTCCGATATAGAGGAAAAGAAAAATCCCCTTCTGCTAACATCCGGATCCAGGGATGTGTCCTTTGAAAATGTGTCCTTTGCCTATACTGAAGATGGAAAGAAGGTTCTCAGGGATGTTTCTCTGGAGGTGCGTTCCGGAGAAGTACTGGCCTTGGTGGGCATGAGCGGTGGAGGTAAAACTTCCCTTGTGAATCTTATCCCCCGTTTTTATGATGTTTCCTCAGGAAGTATACGTATTGGTGGTGTGGATATCAGGGATTTTTCCATTGATTCCCTGCGCGCCCAGATTGCAGTGGTTACCCAGGAGCCCATTCTTTTCAATGACAGTATCCGGGCCAATATCATTTATGGCAGACCCTTTGCCACGGATGAGGAGATTGAGCAGGCGGCAAAGGCAGCCTATGCCCATGATTTCATCCTGAGGATGCCCAATGGCTATGATACCCATATCGGAGAGCTGGGTAACCGGCTTTCCGGTGGAGAGAAGCAGCGGATCTGTATTGCAAGGGCGTTGATTAAGGATGCTCCCATTCTGATTCTGGATGAGGCCACATCAGCTCTGGATACTGAGGCAGAGCAGGTTGTGCAGAAGGCCTTGGATAATCTCATGCAGGGTCGGACCACCTTTGTCATTGCCCATCGTCTTTCCACCATTGTACGGGCCGATGCCATTGCTGTACTCGTGAACGGAGAGGTGGTGGAAATGGGACGTCATGATGAACTTCTTGCCAGAAAGGGGGCCTACGCCAGGCTCTACCGGATGCAGTTTTCAGATCAAGGGGAAATGGATGCATAAAGGATCTGATTCTCCTGCTTGTTCTGGAGTCAGGATCTGGGTTTTTTTCTACAGCCTTGAGTGGTCAAGCCTGCTATGGTGGTCAAAAAGCTCATCCTGACTTTTGGCGTTACGGGCAAATAGCCTTGGTTTGTGTGCATTCGTCTGACGTATGATACTTATCTTAAAAAATTAAAAAACGGGCGGGATTTCTATCCCCTGCCCGTTTTTCGTTTTTTATTCTACATGGGATAAGCGATTGACTTTAATCTTCTGCAGTATGGTTTTTCCGATATAGAAAATGAAAACCCATTAGCATGACAGCCATCAGCCCGTAGCCCAAGGCATATTCGCTCGATATATTGAAGGCAAGCCTTGGTGCATGCATAAAACCTGTCACACTCAGGGCCGCTGCGACGAGGGCAAAGGCGGAGGCTCTTTTGTAGCTTTCATCAATAAGGCAGACCAGAATGGAGCCCCATATAAGCCCTGTGAACATGGCTCCCTGTCCCAAGGGTACTATGGCATGGGAGAGGTTGGCAACAGCTTCGCCTGCTGCAAAATTAAAGCGGGTCATGATGTAGTTGGCAAAGTAGGGAAACATTGCAATGACAACGGCAGGATAATGTTTGTTTTCGACGGAGTCAAAGGCCTGGGAGATCATGGATATGCCCACAAAAACCAGGATTGGGGCAATGACCGGTACGGGAATAATCGAAGCCATGGCTGCAATTATGCCGAAAACGGAAGCAAAGAGAAACACAAAACCGTTCAGAATGGAGTAGCCCCGGCCTGCGTTCATCCATTTGGATCCGATGGAGGCAATATATACAGTGGTGGGGAAAACACCGCCGAAAATGGTTCCAATAATGGTACCAGTACCATCTGCCGCCTGTGCTTCCTGTACGCTGTAACGGTCCCCTGCGGAGGCCATGGCTTCCACATTGTTCATGGTCTCAATGAAATTGTATATGGATATGGGCAGCAGAATGGCAAAAAGGCCGATCATTTCGGTTGAAAGCAGCTGAAGACCGTGGAAGAGTCCAAGGGTGGGGATGGGCAGGTAAAATCCAAAGGCGGAAAAACCCTCTTTAATCTGACCAAGGTTTGAATTGCCTATGCTGTAGGCTATAAAGGTGCCGATGACAATTGCAAAAAGTGCCGCCGGAATCTTAAAGGGCATGGGTTTTTTGGTAATCAGCCCGATCAGAATTATGGTCATAACAATCAAGCCAACCACGGGCATTTCATAGGTTCTGAAAAAAAGTTCTCCGCCGATGAAAGCAAAGGCAACACCGGCCAGGGCACCCATCATGGCGGCTCTGGGCAGTCTGGAATGCACCCACTTACCGATAAAGCTGCCCAGTACCTCTATGACGCCTCCGAGGAAACAGGCGGCCAGACCAATTTTCCATGCCAGTTCAGGATCACCCGTAAGGACAAGGGCTGGCTTTAAAACCCCAAAGAGATAAATGAACATAACAGGTGTACTGACGCCATAGGAAAGGGCTGTTACATCAGTGCGTCCTTCCTTTTCAGCCAGTTTTTTTGCCATGTGAGCATAGTAGAGATTTCCGAAGAGAACTGCCATGGCCACACCTGGAATAACTTTTCCGTAAACAATAGCTGCAGGATATCCCATGGCAAGCATGGTAATGGCAATTATGACAAAGTTTGCCAGGTTGTTTTGGAACAAAGCAAAGAAGCCATCCAGGTCTTCTCTCTTGAATAATGGATAATGTACTGTTTTCACAAAAATATTTCCCCCCGTTTAATGTAGATAATTATTATGGAGTTCACCGTAAAATCCTGTAATCAGATATGAAATTTGAAGAAATGCAGAAAAGGCAAAATTATAAAAATCTTTTACCGGTTCTCTAAAAAGGTGATCTGACCATTCTTCAGTGAGGTGATGCTGGCCAGCGCCTGAATGTTCAGGCCCTTTTCCCTGAGTTTGTTCCCGCCGCCTTGAAAATATTTCTCAATGACCACGCCTGCTCCCACAAGATATGCTCCAGCACTTTCCACAATTTCCCAGAGGCCTTTAATGGCTTCGCCCTTGGCCAGAAAGTCATCAATGATTAAAACCCGGTCATCTGAGAGCAGATATTTTTTTGAAACCCTGATTTTATAGTTTTTTTCTTTGGTATAAGAGTAAACATGCCCCTCATAGGTTTCTTTATCCAGATTCAGCGATTCGCTTTTTTTGGCAAAGACCACAGGTACTTTAAAATGCTGTGCTGTAATTGCCGCAATGGCAATTCCAGATACTTCTGCTGTAAGAATTTTTGTAATGTGTTCTTCTTTAAAGCGTTCCTTAAAAGCTTTACCAATGGCATTTAAAAGTTCAATATCCAGCTGGTGGTTTAAAAAATGATCTACTTTTAAAATATGCTCGCCTATGGTTTGTCCTTCTTTTACAATTTTATCCTCCAGTAATTTCACTTTAATCTCCTGTTTTTCTTTATAAAAAAAAGACAATCCATATGCATTGAAAAAAACACGGCATTTCTTCCGAAAACCTTGAAATGATCCGGTAGCAACTTATGAACCATATTTTGAAAAAATACAATCGGAAGGGGCAGGTCTTGCACCGCTATTAAGGAGCTGAAGCGTCAGTTCTGGAATTTAAGAACAAAATATGCTGAATATCAGACCTTCATACTGAGGGAGTATCAAGACTATCCAGTTTCTCTTCTGCTTCCTCAAGGCTTGCCACGGGAATAATTTTATAGCCCGGCCACAGGGCTGAACCTTTTTCAAAGCGAAAATGACCCTTGCATTCTCTTATGGGGCTGATGCGGGCTACTGCCCTGACGCCGCTGTCCCAGAGAATTTCCTGAATTTCCTGCATGAAATTATCGCTTAAGCTTTTTTCCATACAGAAGGTTCTCAGGTCACTGATGCAGGTAAAGCCCTGTTTAAGGTGCTTAACCTGCTGAAGTACCAGTACTTCTATATTTTGAATTTCTTTTTTACTGGAGATATTCCCAAGGGTGAGGTAAAGTCGGTTTTTTAAGATGTCTGCCTGAATGCTATGCACCCTGTCTCCTTTTTAATCGGATTTTCAGGTTTTTAGCCCATTCCATGGAAAATCTGCCTGTCAGCCCAGCAGAATTTTCCCCATTTGTGCCTGTCTTATGGCTGCCACATTGCCTGCAATACTGCCGGATTTTTCCATATCCTTGAAAAGAAGCAGGGTGTCCGTCTGAAGGCTGCAGCCCTCTGTGGTGTTGCGGAGTTCCCGGAGTATTTCTGCGGCCATATTGCGTATGGCAAGGTTGAGACGATTTGCCACAGGGGAAGGTGGCTGGCTCTGGGCTGCACGGGCAGCCATGGCAGAAAGCCCTGCAATACGGGCCTGTATCAGACCCATTGCCATATGCTTTTCATCCAGATTGACATGACCCTCTTTCAGATCCCTGCAGCACCTGTAAAGAAGGGCTGCAAGCCCCCCTGCCACGGCTCCAGCCATGAGTGCATCTTCAATTCCTCTGAATGTTTTTGCAAGCATATCAAGGGCTTTCCCCTCTTCGCCCAGAAGGGCAGTATAGGGAAGTTCTATCTCGTCGAGACGGATTTCTCCGTGGGGAGCGGGCCGGAAAAAGGGCAGAGGTCCAAGATCCATGACAGAAAGCCCTGTGCTTTCAGCAGGAACCAGAAAGGCGGAAAAAGCTTTTTTTCCATCCTTTTCTCCTGTAACGGCCATAACGATGAAAATACCGGCAAGACTGGCATTGGTGATAAAGGTTTTATGACCGCTTAGAATCCATCCGTTTTCTGTTTTTTCCGCCTTTGTACGAAGACCCTTGGGGTTTGCTCCGGTTCCGGGTTCGGAAATGGCCATGGAAGCAGTAAGTTTCCCTGTGGCAAGGCGTGGCAGAAGCTTAAGCCTTTGTTCTTTTGTTCCAAGACTTCCTATGACAAAGGAGGCAGTAAGGTGATGCAGAAGAACGGAAAGGGCAAGGCCGGGGCAGGCCGAGGCAAAGCTGATTTCAGCACCTGCCGCAGCGATGTCTGCGTATCCGCCACCCTGCCCCCCGTTTTCTACGGGGATACCGATGCCCAGAAGGCTGGATTCACCTGCTTCTTCCCAGATGCCAGGCGGCATGGGATGCTGGCAGGCAAGGTCAGGAAACTGACCTATTGAATTTCTTGCAAATTCTTCTGCCATGCTGCGCAGCTCCGGCAGGGCATGGGGAAAATCTAAGAGTTCATGGAAAAGCTCCTGCTTGCTCACAGTACAAGTTCCTCTATGAAGGTGACAAGCTGATTTAGATTCCTGCAGGGCCGGATTTCATGGCAATGGGCCTTGTAGGTGAACATTTCCGAATCCCCGCTGCTCCATGTGGTCATGGGTTCGGGATTGAGCCAGATAACCCTGCGGCAGCGATCCCGCATTTCTTCTAAAATTTCCTGGTGGGGATTCTGGTAATTGCTCCGGGCATCACCGATGATGAGCAGGGTGGTTTTGGTGGAAAGTTCCTGCATGTGCCGTTCCCGAAAACTGACAAAGCTTGAGCCGTAATCCGTAAGCATTCGTGTATCAATGCCCGACTCAGAGAAGACCTTTTCAATGGCCTCGTTCACAGGGTTATCTTTGAAAAGGGGCGTGATATCCGCCACATCGGAAACAAAGGCATAGCTTTTGATGCCGTTGAAGCACTCCTGAAGGGAGTACAGGATGGCCAGCATGAAACGGGCAACGGACCATACGGAGCCGGAGACATCACAAAGGGCAACAATTTTACCCTTGCGCAGGGGTTTATCCCGGAAATGTAGCTCTAAAGGCACACCCTGAAAGCGTCCGGCCCTGCGCAGGGTTTTGCGGACATCCAGTACGCCCTTGTTCCGGGCGGCATAGCGCCTTGTGGCCATATCTTTAAGCTTGCGCACCAGCCTGTCCGTGATTTCCTTTGTGCGTTCCATCTCCACAGGGGTTAGGGTGGCAAAGGGTTTTTCTCCGATATCAAAGAAGCGTGGATCTGTCCGGGAAACTTCCTTCAGGGCAATATTATCCGGCCTTTTGTCCCTCGTCAGAAGATCAAAGGAACGGTCCAGCATGGTGGCAAAGTAGGCCTCAATTTCCCTTCGGGTGAAGGTGTCGCCTTCTGCATCCAGATCCCCTGCCAGTTGCAGGGCTTTTTGCCGGATCTGGTTGATTTTGAGCATAACGGAAAGCCGATTGGAAAGCTGGCCCATGTTGGACTTTACCTTGATGGCCATGGAGCGCTGTTCCACCATATTGTGGATTTCCTGCACCTCATTGAGAAAGTCTTCGGGGTCTCCGCCAAGGTAATCCAGAAGGTTTTCAAGGCCTTCCATGTTTTCTCCCAGCTCTTCCCTTATCTTTTCAATGATTTCTTTTACCCTTTTTTGTTTGGGTGTTTCAGGATCATCACTTTCTTCTACTGCATCCTGAAAGCTTGTGCGCAGCTCATGGAAAAAAAGGTGATAAATTTCAAGGAATCTCGGCTGATCCCTGCGGCTTTTAATAAAATTTGCCATGAGCAGGCTGCGGAAGGCAGCCTCATCAGTGGCGTCAATGTGGCGCAGCTGGGACATGCAGTCGATAACCTCAAGGGGAGAGACTTTCAGACCGGCAGCCTTACAACAGGCGGAAAATTTGGTGATCATGTCAAGCATGGAGGCAGCCCTTTTCTGGTCAGGCGATGACCGTTTCGAGGCGTTCTTTCACCAGTTCGGCGTCACTTTTAAATTTCACCAGCATATTCAGTGTGGATGCCAGCAGCTCCGGCGTAATGGTATCCGCCTGCAGAATCATGAGGGATCTGGCCCAGTCCAGGGTTTCTGATATGCAGGGACGTTTTTTCAGATCAAGATTTCTCATGTTGGCAACGGTACGCACCAGCTTGTCCAGAAGGGCCTCTTCAATGCCCGGTATTTTCATACGGACAATTTCCTTTTCCGTTTCAATCTCAGGGTAATCAATGAAAAGGTGGATGCAGCGGCGCTTCAGGGCATCACTCATATCACGGTAGTTGTTGGATGTGAGCAGGACAAAGGGGATGGATTTTGCCTTGATGGTCCCGATTTCAGGTATGGAAACCTGGAAATCACTCAAAAGCTCCAGCAGAAAAGCTTCAAATTCAGGATCGGACTTGTCCACCTCATCAATGAGAAGTACCACGGGTTTTTCCGACTGAATGGCCTTCAAAAGTGGTCTGGCCTGGAGAAAACGCTCTGAAAAGAAGGCATCTTCCTGTTCGGATATTTTTTCTACGGCTTCTGCCAGGGTGTCGGCTGAATCCACTACGGAATGGATTTTATCCTTCACCATCTGAGTATAAAGCAGTTGCTTTGCATATTCCCATTCATAAAGGGCCTTGGACTCGTCCAGACCTTCGTAGCACTGCATGCGGATAAGTGGCCGATCCAGATATAGGGATATGGATTTGGCCAGCTCTGTTTTGCCAACTCCGGCAGGGCCTTCCACAAGAATGGGTTTTTGGGTGGCTGCCGCAAGAAATACCACTGTGGCAATTTCCGTTGAAGGAATGTAGCGGGATGCGGACAGGGCTTCGATGACGTGTTCGATGCTCCGGAATTCCATGAAACTTCCTTATTATAAAGAGAAACATAAAAAAACATTTAATATTATTTTGTGCAGGAGTCTTATTTTTTCTGGGTTCAGATTCCTGCTGTGTATTTCGGCAGAATAAAACTTATGGCTTTCTGCCCTTTATTCTCCGATGAAGAGTCCTCATATCAGGGGATATCAAAAAGGGCAAGGATGGTGTTGGCTCTGAATTCGGGAGATTTTTCAGGAAAGCGGCAGATAAATGGCAATGGTGGTGCCTTGCTGACCTTCTTCCTGAGGAAGTGGCATGATCTGTCCGCCGTGCTGTTTGATTACGGCATAGGCAAGTGAGAGTCCAAGGCCGGTCCCTTTGCGGGCATCCCGGTTTTTGGTGGAAAAATAAGGGTCAAAGATTCTTGGAAGATCTTTTTCCATGATGCCTGAGCCAGTATCTGTGAAATGAACGGCAAGGTAATCCCCCGGATTCAGCAGGAGTGGCTCATCGTCATCGCAGGCTTCTATGCGAAGTCCCTTGACTTTAATGGACAGTACGCCGCCCTTTGGCATTGCATCGAGGCTGTTTTCCATTATGGAAGCAAAAGCTTCGGAAAGTCCTTTTTTGTCCATGGTAAAGGCCGGGAGAATCACAGGAATATCCATGTGCAGACGGACTTGCGGGGGAATGGCTCCCAGCATATCCAGAGCCTTGTGTATGCATGCATGGAGCTGTCCGGGAATACGCATCCCTGTATCCGCATCCGCCAGTACCAGCATCTTGCGGGTAATATTTTTCAGATTGGCCGTTGCATTTTCAATGCGTGAAAGCAGTGTGGCCACCCCCTGGGGCAGATCGTTTTCAAAGCTTGCCAGAGAAAGATTGCCCATAATCACCGAAAGCATGTTGTTCATGTCATGGACCAGACCGCCGGCAAGGGTTTTGAGCATGTCAAACTTTTCGATTTTACTGCGTTCAACCTCAATGCGCTTATGTATGGATATATCCCTCACAACGGCCTGAATCATTGGATTGTCTGTGTTGATAACCTGCCTGGCGTTGATATCCACGCTTAAAGTTCCGTCATCTTTCAGCATCAGGGTTTCAAGGCGGATACTTCTGCCGGAGCTGATATCATCCCTGACTTTTCGGATCTGGGCCTGTTCGGTTTTAGGAAAAAGATCACAGGCTGGTTTTCCGGCAAGCATCTCCTGTGAAAGACCTGTAAGTTCTTCGGCTTTTTTATTGACTTTAAGAATGCGGCCTTCAGGATTCAGCAGTAAAATTGCATCGTTGCTCTGGGCAAAGAGATCCCTGAATTGTTTTTCACTCTGGCTCAAAGCCTTTTCCGTCCGGCGCAGGGCTTCTTCCATGGCCATTTCCCTTGATACCGGCGTGAGAACGCCCACAGACAGTGTAATTTTATCTCCGGGAAAATATTCAAGCCTTGCCTGATCCTTCAGCCATATATGAGAAGTGTCTTGAAGTTTAACTTTGTAAATGGCTTCAGAAATCCCATCTTCAATATTTTTGTTGCGCAGAATGGATCTGTCCTTATTCAATGCCTGAGGCTCCAGCATTTCAACCCTCAGTGCATCGCAGTCAGAAGGGTAGACTTTTTGTTCAACAATGGCTTTACGGAAGGCTGGTGCCAGCAGATGCAAACGGCTGGTGAAGAGTCCGCAGAATCTTGGATCGGCAAATTCATACCAGATATCCGTTCTGTTATCCTTCCATGCGGCAATGTAGTGAAGGACAGGCAGATTCATGGAGGTCATTATGCTTGAGGTGGTCAGAAGATTCACAAGCCTTTTCTGCAGTTCCGCAGAGCAGGGCTCATTGAGAATTCTGCCATCATAGGAGTTGTCTTTTAGTGACACGGGGCAGGAAGGCATGGGATGTCCTTGGCTGGGGTGGAATGAAGATCTGAAGGCAGTGACTGCATGTCTCAAGAAAAGCCCTTGTATAATATTGTTAAACATTTTAATGCAAAGAAAAAAATAGGGCAAGATCTGGTTTTGTTTTTTTGGGATGGGAGACCATCATTGACATAAAATTATTGATCCCATAGAAACCCGGAGAAGCATTTTTTTTTATATAGGAGGGATTATGGGCGTTCTTGAAAATAAAAAAATATTACTGGGAGTGACCGGTGGCATTGCCGCATATAAAGCTGTGGAGCTTCTGCGGCTGCTGCAGAAGGCAGGAGCTTCTGTACGGGTGGTAATGACGGAAAATGCAGCTGCTTTTGTGGGGCCTTTGACTTTTCGGGCCATCTCAGGATCTCCTGTATATATTGATGTGATGGCCGAAGGTGAGGGCGGTGGCATCCGCCACATAGACTGGGCAGAATGGGCCGATGCCGTGGTCATTGCACCGGCAACGGCCAATTGTGTTGCAAAACTGGCCCATGGTTTTGCAGATGATGCCCTTTCAACCCTGATGCTGGCGGTCCGTGCTCCGGTTCTGGTCTGTCCTGCCATGAATACGAACATGTATGAGTCCCGCCCGGTCCAGAGGAATCTGGACCTTCTGGAAGCTTCCGGCATGACGGTTCTGGAGCCGGACAGCGGAGATCTTGCCTGCGGAGTGACAGGGCCCGGCCGTTTACCTGATCCTGCCTTTATTGCAGACCGGCTGGAAAAGCTGCTTCGTACCAAAGACTTAAAGGGGCTGCGTGTTCTAATGACCGCAGGACCTACCATGGAAGCCATTGATCCTGTGAGGTATATTTCCAATCATTCCTCTGGTAAAATGGGCTATGCCATTGCAAGGGCTGCGGAATACAGGGGCGCTGAAGTTTGCCTGGTGACAGGACCTGTGAATCTCCCCATTCCCCATGGGGTTGAGGCTGTTCATGTGCAGGCCGCCCGGGAAATGCTCCACGCCATGGAAAGCCGGATGGATGGGGCGGATATTATCATTAAGGTGGCGGCTGTGGCGGATTTTTATGTGAAAAATGCTTCGGATCATAAAATCAAGAAAACCTATGGCCTGCCTGTCATTGAGCTTGAGAAAAACCCCGACATTCTGGCAACCCTTGGACAGAGGAAAAATCAGCAGTTTCTTGTGGGCTTTGCTGCGGAAACAAGGGATCTTTCTGCCTATTCAAAGGACAAGATTGCAAAGAAAAATCTCGATATGATCGTCGGTAATCTTGTATCCGGTCCGGATTCGGCCTTTGGTTCGGATCAGAATACAGTGACCTTTTTTTACTCCGATGGCAGTGAGGAAGCTCTGGAATCCATGCCCAAGGAAAAGGTGGCGGATAAACTTCTGGATGCCATAGTTTCCCGCATGCATTCCCGGAGAAATGGTCATGTCTGATGGTCTGAACATGAGCTCGCATTCCAGCAAAGAAAATTTACGGGCACTCCTCCTGGCAGGTCTTGAGAATGCTGCAGTCTGTCTGGATGATCTGCGTTTTCTCGGGCTGGACGGCGTGCATGCTTCACCCAGAACCCTTGAAATACTTTCGGAATGGGGGAAGGGTGGAAAACCGGGTCATTTTCCTGAGCTGATTAAAAAGGTTGCTTCATGCAGCCATTGTGGTCTTCCTGCTGCTGTTCGGGGAAAACTGCTGCATCCACCACCGGGCAGTGTGCGGGTGCTTTTTGTGGATGAAATGCCGGACCGGGCCGCTCTGAGGGAAGGCAGTGCCATGGGGGGGGAAGCCGGAGCCCTGCTTTGGAAAATTGTGGGGGCCATGAAACTGAATCCGGATGCGGTCTATGTGACCCATACAAGGATGTGCCGCCTGTCACCGGGCCAGACTTCGCCATCCTATGCATCTTTACCCTGCAGGGCTTTTCTCTCGGATGTCATCCGTCTTTTGCGGCCCGAGGTTATCTGTGCCCTTGGAGAAAGGGCTGGGCAGCTTCTTTCCGGTGAAAATCTTCCCCTGCATAGCCTGAGGGGTCGCTTTCTTTCCTTTGAGTCTCTGCCATTGATGATTACCCACCATCCTGCGGATATGTTGAAAGATCCGGGGCTGAAGCGGGATACATGGGAGGATGTGCGTAAGGTTATGGAGTTTCTGGCTCTCTAATTTCTGAGATATTTGTATTGTAATTGTTCAGCACATTTTTTTTAGTACCCCACCTGTCAGGCAGGTGCACAGGCACCAGGCTATTTGCCCGTGACGCAATCTTATTCGGGAGCTTATTGTCCTGTGCGGAAGCGGCAAAAACTCCCCGCCACAGGCAGGATAAGCTTTTTTATTACCATGGCAGGCTTTAGTATGCTGCCTTTGTGGCGGCTCAGACAGTTTGCCGCTTCTGTCGCACAGGCCTTCAAAGCTCTGATCCGAAACGATTGCAATGTCACTTGCAAACAGCCAAGGTACCTTGCAATGTTACGAAGATACTGAAGTTACAGCATTGGAGTTTTGGATTAAATTTTGCTGAATAATTACTTTGTATTATTCTTTCCCCCAAGGAGGTTCTTATGTCTGAAAAAGTTCTGATCGTGATTTCCTGTGGCCTTGACAATCCCAACCGTGCCACCCGCGGTCTGCATCTGGCCACTGTGGCCCAGAAACAGGGCAGGGATGTGGCGGTTTTCCTGCTGGATGATGCCGTGTTTATTGCCAAAGAAGGCCTTGCCGATAACCTGAGGGCTGCAACCGGTGACATTGCTCAGGATCTCATTGCCCATCTGCAGGCCTTTGAGGTTCCTATTCTGGCATGTACTCCATGCGCCAAAGCACGGCGCATCGGTGAGGACGAACTCATTGAGGGTGCCCGTTATGCCACTGCCATGGAGCTTATCGATCTTTCCTGTGAAAGTGCCGTGATCAGTCTTTAAGCCTGATTTATACGGGTCATCCGGATTTTGCCCTCACCACCGGGCCATGCCTTGAAGGAGCATCCTTTACGGGTGTCTGCCTACAAGCTTAAAATATGATTATTTGATTTCAATAGCTTAAGGTTGATGCGGCTGAAAGACAGTGGTGATTAGATTGTGTTATTGTTTGGGACCAACAGGACCATCAAACTGTTACAGCGTCAGGGGATAAGCAGAATTTTTTTGTGTTTATTGACAGTCTTTCTTGGTCTGGGCTAAGGTTCCAGCTTGTTTTTTACGCCAAGCAGGGAGAAGATCCATGGTGGTTTCGCTGGAAAAAATCGGGAAGTCATTTTTAAAAGATCAGACCTTTGCCTTTGATTTTGACGGGGTTGTGGCAGATACCATGAGTCTGTTTGCCGCCATTGGCAGGGACGAGTTCGGATTATCGGATCTTTATCCTGAAAAGATAACGGATTATGACCTGAGCCGGTGTCTGGATGTGGATATGGATACGCTTATTCAGATTATCACCCGTGTGGTAAGTGCGGACTACAATCACCGCCTTGGGGCCATGCCCGGAGCTAAAGATATTCTTAACAAACTTGCAGAAAAAAGCGGTCCCCTGCTTTTTGTTACGGCTCGGCCCGATGGAGAATCCGTGAAATGCTGGCTGAAGGACACTCTGAATATGGGTGAGGATATCTGTGAGGTTATTGCCACTGGAAGCTTTGATGCCAAGGCGGAAATTCTGCAGAGCCGGGGAAAAAAGCTTTTTGTGGAAGACAGGCTGGAGACCTGTTTTCATCTGAAAGAGGCTGGCATAGAGCCGGTTCTCTTTGTTCAGCCCTGGAACCGCAGACCCCACTCCTTTCATGAGGTCAGGGGCTGGTCGGATCTGGCGGATTTTTTTGGTGTATGATCATGGAAGATGAATTTTTGCGGGATATACTGCCTTTTTTTCTGGAAAGCCTGAAGGCAGAGCGCAATGCCAGTATGCATACCCTCAGTGCCTATGAAGGGGATATTTCTGATTTTCTGGATGTTCTGGAAAAAAAAAGAAAAGCCCCCCTTGCCATTGCCGAGCTGGATAAGGACATGGTACGGCTCTGGCTGGCCGATCTTTTCAGGAGAAAGATGGCCAGAACCACCATAGGCAGAAGGCTTTCGGCCCTGCGCAGTTTCTGCAGCTGGCTGATCCGGCAGAATCTGCGTGAAACGGACCCGACCGCAGGGATTGCCACACCGAAAACCGAAAAGCATCTTCCCCGCTGGCTGACGGTGGATGAAACCTTTCGGCTGCTGGACAGTCTTCCTGCCTCGGACTGGAAGGATCTGCGTAACCGGGCTCTTTTTGAAACCCTTTACAGTACAGGCTTGAGGGTTTCGGAGCTGGCCGGTCTGGATGCTTCGGATATAGACAGGGAACGTGAACTGGTGCGGGTTCGCTCCGGTAAGGGAGAAAAAGACAGGCTGGTGCCTCTGGGAGTTCCTGCACTGAAGGCCCTTGAAAACTACAGGGAAGCCCTTTCTGGCATGGCTGCTTTCCGGCTGCTCAATGATGATAAGGGGGCTTTATTCCGGAATACCCGTATGGGAAGGCTTGGTGTACGCAGTATCCGCACTATTCTGGAAAAGGCGGCCCGCACTACGGGCCTGGCAGTGAGGGTTTCTCCCCATGATATCCGCCACAGTTTTGCCACACACATGCTGGATGGTGGTGCGGATCTCAGATCCGTGCAGGAACTTTTAGGCCATGAAAGCCTTTCCACAACCCAGCGATATACCCACATGACCCTTGACAGGATGATGGCGGTTTATGACAAGGCCCATCCCAGAAGCGGTACAAAGGAATGACTATGGAAACTTTTCACGGCACAACCATTATCGCCGTATGCAGGGACAATAAAACCGTTGTGGCCGGAGACGGTCAGGTCACCCTTGGCAGCGCTGTGGTCAAACACGGTGCCCGTAAGGTCCGGCGTATTTATAAAAATAAAATAGTTGTCGGCTTTGCCGGAGCCACTGCCGATGCCCTCACCCTTTCTGAAAAACTGGAGGCCAAGCTGGAAGCCTTTGGCGGCAATCTCACAAGGGCGGCGGTTGAGCTGGCCCGGGACTGGCGTACGGACCGTATGCTGCGCCGCCTGGAGGCCATGATGATTGCTGCTTCCGATGAGAATATTTATCTTCTTTCCGGTACAGGGGATATCATTGAGCCGGACAGCGGTGTCATTGCCATCGGTTCCGGGTCCGTAGCGGCTCAGGCAGCCGGAGAAGCCCTTTTTCGGCATACGGATAAAAGTGCCAGAGAGATTGCAGAAGGAGCCATGGAGATTGCATCCGGCCTTTGCGTCTATACCAACTCCCAGTTCACCATAGAGGAGATCGGATGAACGAAATTGCCCTCACAGAAGAAAAAAATCCTGCCATCACCGACACAGACAACCTGACACCGGCACGCATCGTTGAGGCGCTGGATGCCTATATCATTGGCCAGAAGGCAGCCAAGCGTTCCGTAGCCATTGCCATGCGCAACCGCTGGCGCAGGCAGCAGGTTCCCGAACACTTAAGGGATGAGATAGCACCTAAAAATATTATTCTCATCGGCCCTACCGGTGTGGGTAAAACAGAAATTTCCCGCAGGCTGGCCAAGCTTGCGGATGCACCCTTTATCAAGGTGGAGGCTTCCAAGTTTACGGAGGTTGGCTATGTGGGCCGTGACGTTGAATCCATGATCCGGGATCTGACGGAAATTGGCGTTTCCATGGTCAAGGTAAAGGAAGAAGAAGCCGTGGCAGAAAAGGCCCTGAGCCTTGCCGAAGACCGGGTTCTTGATGCTCTCCTGCCGCCGGGACGCACCTCCAGTCCTGTACTGGACGGCAGCATTGATATGGTTGGTTCCGGTGACGCTGGCAGTACCCGTGAAAAGCTGCGTACACTTCTGCGCAAGGGGAAGCTCGATAAGCGGGAGGTGGAAATTGAAATGACCGAAAAGCCCAAGGGCATGGTCATGGATATGTTTTCCGGTACAGGCATGGAAGATGTGGGTAATAATTTCAGGGACATGATGGCAGCTTTCATTCCCAAGCAGACCCGCCGCAGGAAAATGACTGTGAAAGAGGCACTTGAGACCATGGCCACGGAAGAGGCCCAGCGCCTTGTGGATATGGAAAGGGTGGGCCGCTCAGCTGTCAGCCTTGTGGAAAATTCCGGTATTGTGTTTCTGGATGAAATCGATAAAGTTGCTGCCCGCAGTGGCGGAAAGGGACCGGATGTATCCCGTGAAGGTGTACAGAGGGATCTTCTTCCCATAGTGGAAGGAAGCACCGTCACTACAAAGTATGGGCCGGTAAAAACCGATCACATTCTTTTCATCGCAGCGGGTGCCTTTCACATCTGCAGGCCTTCGGATCTCATTCCCGAACTGCAGGGGCGTTTCCCCATACGGGTTACTCTGGACAGTCTTGAGAAGGAAGATTTTATCCGTATTCTCACGGAACCCCAGAACCGGCTTCCTTTGCAGTATGCTGCCCTTCTGGAGACGGAAGGTCTTTCCCTTGAGTTTACGGAAGATGCCATTGAAGAGATTGCTGCCATAGCAGAGGACGTGAACCGAAGAACAGAAAATATCGGAGCCCGCAGGCTGCATACCCTGATGGAACGCCTTCTGGAAGATCCGCTTTTTGATGGTCCCGATGTCAAGGAAAAGAATATCTTTGTAGATGCTGTCTATGTGCGGGAAAAACTATCTGAGCTGAAATCCGATGAGGATCTGAGCCGATTCATTCTCTGATTTATTCTTAGTATTGCTGAATAATTTATTCGATACCTTAAATGTTTGCGGAAAAAATACCATGCCATCACAGAACGTAGCCGATATTCTCATTGAGGCCCTGCCCTATATCCGCCAGTTTGCCGGAAGCACCATTGTTGTGAAATATGGTGGCCATGCCATGGTGGACGAGCAGCTTAAAATGGATTTTGCCAGAGATATAACCCTCCTTAAATACATAGGTATCAATCCTGTGGTGGTGCATGGCGGTGGTCCCCAGATCAATGAAGTCATGGACCGCATGGGTATAAAAACCCAGTTTGTGCGGGGCATGCGCCTTACGGATGCCGATACCATGGATGTGGTGGAAATGGTTCTGGGCGGTAAGGTCAATAAGTCCATTGTGGCCCAGATTGCCCAGGCAGGGGGACGGGCCGTGGGGATTACGGGCAAGGACGGAGGCATGGTCTCTGCACGGAAAATGACCATCATGAAGGAGGGAGTAGGGGACGCACCTCCTGAAATCATTGATCCGGGTCTTGTGGGAGAAGTGACCCATGTAAATCCGGATATTCTGAAAACCCTCACGGACAGAGGCTTTATCCCTGTGGTGGCACCAGTTGGCGTTGGAGAAAACGGAGAAACCTACAATATCAATGCCGATGTGGTGGCCTGCCGCATTGCAGCGGCTCTGGGGGCTTTCCGGCTGATTCTTCTCACCGATGTGGATGGTGTGCTGGACAGGGATAAAAAGCTGATCCATTCCATTGATACGGGTGAAGTTCGGCGTATGATCAGCGATGAAAGCATTGTGGGCGGGATGATTCCCAAGCTTGAGTATGCCCTTTCCGCCCTTTCCGGTGGTGTGGGCAAATGTCATATCATCAATGGAACCCGGCGGCATTCTCTGCTGCTGGAACTGTTTACGGACCAGGGAATTGGAACGGAAGTGCTTCTATGACGGATAATCTGCAACAAAGGGCCGATGCGGTCATGGCCCACACCTATGCCCGCTACCCCCTGACCCTTATGAAGGGGAAGGGAACACGGCTCTGGGATGAAACGGGCCGTGAATATATTGATTTCATCAGCGGCATTGCCGTTTGCAGCCTTGGCCACAGCCATCCTGCTCTGGTAAAGGCCATGGCAGCACAGGCAGCAGAGCTTGTGCATGTGTCCAACCTTTTTTATACAGAGCCTCAGGTGAAGCTGGCCGAATGGCTGACCGCCAGAAGCTTTGCCGACAAGGTTTTTTTCTGTAATTCCGGTGCAGAGGCCAACGAGGCCGCCATCAAGCTGGCCCGCAGATATGGCCACCAGCACAAAGGGGCAGACTGCCACCGCATCATTGCCATGGATAAATCCTTCCACGGCCGCACCATGGCCACCCTTTCGGCTACAGGTCAGGAAAAAATCCGGGAGGGTTTTGCCCCTGTCCTTGAAGGTTTTGACCATGTGCCCTATGGCGACCTCACAAGCCTTGAAAAGATGATCACGGATCATACCTGCGCCATTATGCTGGAACCTGTTCAGGGAGAAGGCGGGGTGCGCGTACCCGAGACTGGCTATCTTGAGGCTGTTCGCCGCATCTGTGATGAAATGGGGCTTCTTCTGATATTTGATGAAATCCAGACGGGTATCGGCCGTACGGGAACTCTCTTTGCCTATGAGCACAGCGGTGTCAGACCAGATATCATGACCCTTGCCAAAGCCCTTGGCAATGGTCTTCCCATTGGTGCCATGCTGGCAGAAAACAGGGTGATGGCAAGCTTCACGCCCGGTTCCCATGCCAGTACCTTTGGAGGTACACCCCTTGTGACTGCCGGTGCGCTGGCTGTGCTGGAGACGCTTGAACAGGAAAATCTTGTGCAGCGCTGTTTTGAGACGGGGCAGTATTTTAAGAAAAAACTGGAAGGTCTTCTTTCCTTAGCCGTGGCAAAGGAGGTCCGGGGGCTGGGTCTTCTTTTGGGTATTGAGCTTACCTGTGAGGGAACGCCTCTGGTGAAAGCCATGATGGAAAAAGGATTTATCATCAATTGCGTGCAGGGCAACACCCTTCGTTTTGCACCGCCCTTTATCATTACAAGGGAAGAAATTGATGAAATGATTGAGGCTCTGGCGGAGCTGCTGTCCGGGCTTTGATATTTCAATATTTTTTAATATACGGCAGCATTTTTTCCACTGTGCTGCTTTTCTAGGGAGGAACAGGACTGGTGAAAAAGGATCTGCTGCATCTTGGAGAACTGAGCCGGGAAGATTTCCGCATGCTCATGGACAGGGCTTTGGAAATGAAGGCCCGCAGGCGTCTGGGTATCGTTGACAGACCCTTTGCGGGTAAGGTTATGGGGATGGTCTTTGACAAGGCTTCCACCCGGACAAGGGTTTCCTTTGAATCCGCTTGGGCCCGTCTGGGGGGGCATCCCATGTTCCTGTCCACCGGAGCCACACAGATGAGCAGATCCGAGCCGGTGAAAGATACGGCAAGGGTTCTGTCCCGCTATATAGATGTTCTGGTGATCCGTACCTATGCTCAGGATCTCATTGAAGAGTTTGCCAAATGGTCTTCCATTCCCGTGATAAACGCCCTGAGTGACCGATTTCATCCCTGCCAGATCTTAAGCGATCTGCTGACGGTGGTGGAGCTTAAGGGTGGCTTTGATAAACTTAAAGATCTGAAATTTGCCTGGGTGGGAGACGGAAACAATGTGGCCCAGTCATGGATCAATGCCGCAGGTGTTCTGGGCTTTTCTCTGATGCTGGCCTGCCCTGAGGGCTATGATCCGGATGGGGATGTGCTTGCGCTGGCGGAAGAAAGATCCCCCGGCCGGGTGAAGGTGGTACGAAGCCCCGAGGAGGCCATGGCGGGTGCGGATGTCGTTTATACGGATGTCTGGGCCAGCATGGGGCAGGAAGAAGAGCAGAAAAAACGGGAAAATGATTTTAAAGGCTTCTGTGTGGATGAGGCCCGCATGAAACTGGCGGCAAAGGATGCCCTTGTGCTGCATTGTCTGCCTGCCCACAGGGGTGAGGAAATAACGGATGGTGTTATGGAATCCCATCCTGAGCTATGGGATCAGGCGGAAAACAAGATGCACATGCATGCTGCTCTGCTGGATTGCCTGGTAAATAAATAAAGATAATTTCATGAACCATCAGGCATCCAAGGGGCCTGTATCCGATGGGGGAGAAACAATTTATGAGTGGTGTTAAAAAGGTGGTACTTGCCTATTCCGGTGGTCTGGATACTTCCGTTATCCTCAAATGGCTTATAGAAAGCTATGAATGTGAAGTCATCGCATTTTCTGCCGATGTGGGGCAGGAAGAAGAACTGGATTTCATTGAGCCGAAGGCTCTGAAAACCGGTGCATCCAAGGTCTACATAGATGATCTGCGGGAAGAGTTTGTACGGGATTATGTTTTTCCTGCATTCAGGGCCAATGCCATGTATGAAGGGGAGTATCTTCTGGGAACTTCCCTGGCCCGGCCCCTCATTGCCAAGCGGCAGATGGAAATTGCCAAGCTGGAAGGGGCGGATGCCGTCAGTCACGGAGCCACGGGTAAGGGCAATGATCAGGTGCGCTTTGAGTTGAGCTATTTCTCCATTGATCCCCACATCCGTATTATTGCTCCCTGGCGGGAATGGGATCTCACATCCCGCACGGCCCTCATGGCCTTTGCCGCAAAGCATGATATCTCTGTGCCCAACACCCCTAAAAAACCCTACAGCACAGACCGTAACATGCTGCACATCAGCTATGAAGGCGGTGTGCTGGAAGACCCATGGCAGGAAGCCACGGATGAGATGTACACCATGAGCGTGGCTCCGGAAAAAGCACCGGATACCCCTGAAATCATAGAAATCACCTTCCGTGCCGGAAACCCCGTTGCAGTCAATGGCGAGGAGCTTAGCCCCGCCCGTATGCTGAAAACCCTGAATACCCTTGGTGGACGCAACGGTATTGGCCGCATTGACCTTGTGGAAAACCGCTTTGTAGGCATGAAGTCCAGAGGCGTTTATGAAACACCCGGCGGCACTGTACTGCGCAAGGCCCACATGGCCATGGAATCCATCACCATGGACAGGGAGGTGGCCCATCTGCGTGACAGCCTCATCCCCAAATATGCGGAGCTGGTTTATAACGGCTTCTGGTTCTCTCCGGAAATGCGTCTTTTACAGCACATGATTGACGAAACCCAGACCGTGGTAAATGGTGTGGTGCGTCTCAAACTTTACAAAGGTCAATGCTATGTGCTGGGCCGGAAGTCCGATAACTCCATCTACTCCGAAGCCTTTGCCACCTTTGAAGATGACCGCGTTTACCAGCAGCGGGATGCGGAAGGCTTTATCCGGCTCAACGCCCTGCGCCTTCGTATTCAGCGGCTGATGCAGAAATAAGGAAAAATAATCATGGCGGAAAAATTATGGGACGGGCGTTTTGATATCCCCACGGATAAGAGCGTGGAGCGCTTTACCTCGTCCATTGCCACGGATTCCCGCATGTTCCGGGAAGATATAGAAGGCTCCATTGCCCATTCCCGCATGCTGGTTTCTGCGGGTATTCTTTCTTCCGATGAAGCCGATGCCATTGAAAAGGGCTTAAGGGAAATTGAAAAGGACATTGCAGAGGGTCGTTTTGTGCACGATGACAGTCTTGAAGACATTCACATGCACATCGAGTCGGCCCTTACGGGAAAAATTGGGGATACGGCAAGAAAACTCCATACGGCCCGCAGCCGTAACGATCAGGTGGCACTGGATGTCAGACTCTGGCTGCGCAGGGAAACAGAAGAGATCATAACAGGGCTGCATACCCTGCGCAGGGCCTTTGTGGATCTGGCCGAAGCCCATATGGGAGTACCCATGCCGGGATACACCCATCTGCAACGGGCACAGCCCGTGCTTTTTTCCCACCACATGATGGCCTATTATGAGATGTTCACAAGGGATGCGGAACGACTCAAAGATGCCCTGAAGCGCATCAATGTTCTGCCCCTGGGAGCTGCCGCACTGGCAGGAACTCCCCATCCCATAGACCGGGAAATGACCCGCAGTCTTCTGAATTTCCCGGCGGTTTCCGCCAACAGCATGGATACGGTGGCGGACCGTGATTTTGTGGCGGAGTTTCTCGCCTGTGCCTCCATCTGCATGATGCATTTTTCAAGGATTTCCGAAGAACTGATTTTATGGTCATCTTCGGAATTCGCCTTTATTCAGCTTTCCGATGCCTTCACAACCGGCTCTTCCATCATGCCCCAGAAAAAAAATCCTGATATTCCTGAATTGGTGAGGGGCAAGACGGGCAGGGTTTACGGGCATCTGATGAATATTCTCACCCTCATGAAATCCCTGCCCATGGCCTATAACCGGGATATGCAGGAGGACAAGTTCCCCCTCTTTGACGGTGTGGATACCCTGAAGTCAGTTGTGGATATTTATATCCGCATGTTGCCCAACATGAAGGTGCTGGCCGACCGGATGCGGTCTTCCTGCGAAAAGGGCTTTCTCAATGCAACGGACATGGCGGATTACCTTGTGGAGAAGGGGCTGCCCTTCAGAAAATGCCACAGCGTTGTGGGCAAAGCTGTGGCATACGCCCTTTCCCTTGGAAAGGAATTGCAGGATCTTAGCTTAGAAGAGTTGAAGGGTTTTTCTGAGCTTGTGGAAGAAGATCTTTTTGAGGCTCTTTCCGTAGAAAGTATGATAAACCGCAGAAAATCTGCCGGGGGTACGGCCACGGAAAATGTACAAAAGGCTGTGAATATTGCCAGAGAGGTTCTGGCGCAGGAGCGGGTGTAAGATAAGGCGCAGGCTTTAAAATGGCCGGATTCTCGCTGTTTGAAGATGGGGCTGCGCTGACTGGAGATGTGTTTGGTAGGTTTCTGGTAATTGTCCGCAGTAAAACAGTTCTTGACCCTGCTTCTTGCCTGACTGAAGGCAGAAGCAGGGGGCTTTCCGGGAGATTCAGCTTCAAAGAAGGCTTTTTTTAAAAAAGATCAAAAGATGCGGGTGGGAATCCAGCAGGCTAGATAGTAGGTTTAGGAGAAGGTCTCATTGGTATAGAGGTGTTATAATTCAAACTTGGTATCAAACTAAGGAAGTCAGATGAGTGACAAAGTAAGCTATGGTAGTGTAAGTCTAGTTCGCCAAGGTGATTATAGGTTTTACTCATTTACTATGCCGAGTGACGTGCTTGCAGAAACATGTTTCGTTGTGAATCGCGATGAAGACCCTATTGAAGGTTTTCAACGAGAATTGGATAAAAAAAGAGCGGCCGAAATAGCTAATTACATTGATTCAGGATTAGGGACAATACCTAGTTCAATTGTCTTATCAGCTCAAGAAGACTCTGATTTTTATTATGATTCAAAGAGGAAGTCCGTAAGTTTTTTGAGCATTAATAAGGCGTTTTTAATCATAGATGGACAGCATCGAGTTTACGGGTTTAAGCTCGCAAAAACGGCTCTCAGAATACCTGTTGTAGTTTATGAAAATTTATCTAAACGTGATGAATCTAGGCTATTTATCGATATCAATTCAAAGCAGAAAGGCGTGCCTACCGAGCTTCTCCTAGATATAAAGAAAATGGCCGAGTATGAGAATGATACTGAGCAATATCTCAGAGAGCTATTCGATACATTTTCGACGGAAAATGACAGTGTCCTATATAACAGGCTGTCAGCATCGAAGAGAGAAAAGGGGAAGATAACACGTTCGGTGTTTAACACTGCCGTAAAGCCATTAGTGAAAGTATTTGGAAACAAGAATTCAGACGAAATATATGAAATATTTAATTCTTATTTGATTGCTTTCAATGAAGGAGTTTTAGTCCCCCATAAGTTAGAGGAGCAAGCGTTTAATACAACTGTCTTTAAAGCAATTTCGGGTTTTTTTCCAATAATTACTGCGAGAGTAAAAGACAGATTCGGAGCAATTTACTCAGTAGATAATTATTATGAGTTTACGGAAATTACTGGTCAAAGAATTAAACCGGCCAAGCTTGCAACCCCTACTAATGCTTATAAGCCGATCGTAGATCACCTAGAGGAGTCATTAAAACAGGAGTTTACTCTTTAAATGATTCCTGAGATAAAAATAATTCACCAGCTTTCGTTGAATGAAATATTTGAAGTGAAATTATTAACGGAATCTGACCTGAAGGCATGGGTTGCAAATGGTCACTATTTAGTTTCCGAGTGTCTAGAGCCATCCACAAAAAATCGAGCAACTGAATTTGAGTTACAGTTTCAGCAATCAGAAATCTTACATGCATCTTTAGCAAACGATTGTAATAGATTTGCTCAAGCGGCGATTGAATCTATATGGAGTGTGGGAAAGATTAATAAATTGCCAAAGAGTACGGGATGGGCAGCTGTTCAAATGTATTATTCTGCTTTTTTTGCGGCTCATGCTCTATTGCGAATTTATGGATTGGCATGTAGTCAATTGGAGGGGGATTATGTTGATAAAGTATTTCAAATTGCGAGTGTAACGGAGCTAGATGGCGGTGTTTCTAGTATAGAAAATGGATTCTATTTTTCATCAATTTTGAATAATAAAATTAAGTTCAACAAACTAAAAGACTCACATGCTGATACGTGGTTGTCATTTTCAAAGTTGCTTATATGGTTGATTGATAATATTTCAAATACTACCGGACTTGGAAAGCATAAGTCGGATGCATTAACTTTGATTTCAAATATTAAAGCGGCTTTACATATGTCTGGTGCCGCAAAAGGAAATTGGCCATCTCAAATTCGAAATAAAGTTAATTATCAGCACACCCACGGTGTTTGGTATCCTTATAAAGGAGCTCTTCATGATCATGATATAGTGTTGAGAAATACTGAATGGCTAAAAAGTCCAGTTTCTTTTGACTTGGGTGGGAAGAACAATGATATTTTAACTCTATATAATGTGAGTAATTCAATTGTATCATTAATGTACCATCTTATGAATTATGGTTACGAGCGCGCAGGAAAAGTTTCTTTACCTTTAAGTAAAGGAATATTTCGTCTAATAAATCAGATACGGGCGGCATAATACTAACAAATAAGGATAGATCGTGTGAGGGACGAACCACGATCTTATCCGACGTTGAACCAGCCCGTAGCGGCATCCCCGACAGGTTTCTATTATAAGAAAATAGCATTTTTTGGAAGCGGTGTATCCGGAGGTAGTCTGGAAGGAAGAATTTTTTGAGGACGCAGAGGGGCAAGGCCTTTTACAAGGCTTAAAAAAAGCACTGTATTTTCATAGCTTTGCCACCTCCACGATTCAGTTAATGCCTGGTTATTACCAATGAATCCTTTTCATCTGGGTCTCAGAAGAAAAAACAGAACCTCCATGGGAGCCTTGCAGCGAGGACAGCTGAAAGAAGCCCTTGGGACAGGAGTCATACTCTCAAGCTGGACACGCAGGACATATTGAACGAGTGAAAGCAGCTTTTTGGCTTTGCTATGAAGAAATCCATAGTCCCTGATCCTTCGAAAGCCCTTGGGCAGGACATGCTTAACAAGCTAAAGGGGTCAGACCCCAATGGCACTGAATTTAACATTTAACGTCCCAATTTTTCATAATTTCAAGTCTTTTTTCATCTCTTGGTTTATTGAGCCTTGGAAATTTTTTAGGCCTTTTTTTACGTTCACGAGGTTCTATTCGGCCGGGCCTGTTACCTACACGCTGTTGTGCTATCAGCTTWAAAAATGCAAAAARCTGCTCTTTACTCCATAAATGAATCGACTCCATGGYATTAAGCCAAAGTTCGACTGTGTGCTTGAAACTTAGCTTACGAGGTTGGGTACCACTACTATGTGCTGCCTGTGCCATCACAAGCCTTATAAAATTATATGCCAGCATGTACACCCAAAATTCTTTTTTAATCATTTCAGGGCTTTTACACCTGAATTCATCCATGCCCATAATCGTTTTTATTGCACGTATATCAAGTTCGATATGCCACCTTGATCTATACAATTTTGACAGTTCTTCCTTTGGGTACTTATTGGAGCACAGTAGTGTTGTGACCAATATTTTTCCACCGSATTTAAACTCCCGTATAGTTAAAGATTCCGGTGCAGTATCATAGTGTTCCTGTGTCATCCAGTCAGGTTTTCTGGGTTTTTTAAGAATGATTATATGATCCCGGTTCCCATTTTTTTTGCCAATCCTGAAATCCGTACTCTGTTTTCTTGCGCCATACTGCTCCATAAGAATATCTGAACCACGCAATTTTATATCGGCAACACAAAAATAAGATGAAAAATATGCGTCACCAATCAAAATGTCGCCGGGATTAATATTGTTGTCATATAAAGATCTTAGCATCGACTGTTCGTCGCTGCCTTTACCTTTTATTGGCCCGATACACGCATCTTGCATGGCACCGGTGGAAAGGCTTGTAATACCGACAATACGACATTGTGGAAAACCCAGCCCTTCTTTTTGGCTGCTTGGCTGCGGGTATTCAGCTTGATTTTCTTTTGTGTCTGGGCATTGTGCCGTTGTACCATCCACAGCTTTTACACAACGACCGTTCCAAAGCCATTGTTCAGGAACTTCTTCTTCGATAAAATCACTGATTATGTATGTAAGTGTCCTCATTAAATC
>NZ_VDMB01000021.1 GCF_006175995.1 Desulfobotulus mexicanus | reverse complement strand
GATGGACACCATCCAGCGGCTTCTGAACACAGGAAAAAGCCTTGCCCTCTGCGGGCCTTCGGGATCGGGGAAAACTACCCTTGCCCACGCCCTTTTGGAGTCGCTGGACAAGAACAGCTACAGAACCATCTTCATCCCCTACGCGGGATACCCCAGAAACGGCCTTGCGAGGATCATCGCCGAGGCCCTGGGGGTGGATATCCGTGCAAGGGGGCTGCCTATGGTGGCAAGGATACAGCAGCACATAGAAGCCATGGCCACAGCCGCAAGGCCCCTTCATCCGGTTATTATCATGGATGACGCCCAGCGTATGGAAAATGACTCCTTCTGGGATCTCAGCGCGTTTTTGTTCCAGACCTCGAAGCAGGCAACGGCATCATCTCTTATTCTCGTGGGGGACGAAATTCTTGCAAAACGCCTGGAGCTTTCTTCCATGCTGCCCATCCGGACCCGGCTCACCAATGTCATGCGCATGCATCCCATGGATGAGAAGGATACCCGTCATTTTATCCAGAAACGTCTTGAGAGCACAGGCGCACCGCCGGATCTTTTTGCCTCAGACGCTGTGGATCTCATTGCCGCCAGCACAAGGGGCAATCGCAGAGCTGTAATGAATATGGCCACTATGGCCCTGGAGGAGGCATATATCCGGGAAGAAAAAACCATCTCGGCAGAGCTGCTTTACAGCGCTGAATGGTTCAACAGATCCGAGTGAAACGGAGGCGACTGCGAGGGGACTCCAGCGTTAAGGGATAACTCGGTGCGGTAGACTGCTGTCTACAATGAAAGACCGGAAGGGCATAGCCCCTTCCGGTCACATTTTTGTCGGGTATTTGTTTGTGAGAATTTTTGTGGATTTGTGTATGAGAATCAACACCACCATGAACGAGGGTGTCTATCTTCCCATTCTGGATTTCATGGCAGACCATAAGCCCAAAACCATAGGCCAGATAGTAAAAGCTATGGATGAAAAGAACATCAGCTTTGTGCAGGTCTTGCAGTCTGTGATGGTGCTTGCCGGTGCAGGTCATTTTGCAGCCGTTCAGGAGGATGGTGTCATCCAGAAGATGAAAAAACATACGGATAAGCTGAACGCCTGCATCATGGATAAAGCCCGCAGCAGCGGAGACATCAGCTACCTTGCAAGCCCCGTTACGGGCAGCGGCATACAGGTGGGGCGGTTCCAGCAGCTCTATTTGCTTGCAGCGGCCAAGGGTAAAAAACAGCCTGCGGAACAGGCCGCCTTTGTCTGGGATATACTGGCATCCCAGGGGCAGCGCATCGTGAAGGAAGGCAAGGCCCTTGACACCATGGAAGAAAACATCGCAGAGCTTACCCTGCAGGCTGAGGAGTTTGCCCAAAAGCAGCTTCCCGTACTGAAGGCCCTGCAGGTGGGGTAGGGGGTATAATGCCGTGCACAGGGCAGGTTCTTTGTGCCTGCCCTTCATCTTCTGTATGGCGTTGTTGCGGGTATGGTTGTGGTATTGTCATTAAGGTCTTTAATGACTTTAAAGTCCTTAAGGCCTTTAACGAGACTCCTGAAGGCAACAAAATGCAGCAGCCTCAATTCCTCTTGCCGGGTTTTCTCCTGATTTTTGACTGATTGCATGTTTCTTATTGTGTTTGTTAAAGATACAGGTATTTTGGAAATTGATTGCGCCATGTGGAATCTGTTATAGTTTTATAAAAGGTATTYTATGCTGAATTTTGAATGGCACCTTGAAAAAGCTGGGAAAAATATAAAAAAGCACAATGTTACCTTTGAAGAAGCCAGCACTGCTTTCGGTGATCCTTTTTCATTGACAATAGAAGATCCCTTGCATTCAGAATTTGAGCAAAGGTTTGTCTTGATAGGAAAATCCTATAAAGACAGGATTCTGGTTGTTGTTCATATTGAGAGAGATAGCAGCATCAGAATAATCAGTGCAAGAAAAGCTACTAAAAAAGAGAGGGGGGTTTATGAGTCAAAAGAAGGATGATCAAAAAATGCTTGATGAATATGATTTCAGTCAKGGAGCCCGTGGGAAATATGCTGAAAAATACACGGCAGGGTCRAATGTGATAGTCATTGATCCTGATGTGGCAGAGTATTTTTCTGATTCAAAGGCCATTAATGATGCACTGAGATCCTTTATTCCGGTAATCCAGAAAAATGCTAAAAAACTTGCTGAGCAAAGCCATGGGCATTGATTCCAAATAAAATAAAGGTCGTTTCATATTCCACCAGCACCATGCGTTTTCAGCTCTTGCAGGGGGCAGGTTCTTTGTGCCTGCCCTGTGCTGGCTGCCCCCCTTCCTACTTCCCACTTCCCACTGCCCCTTTTTCAGACTATGGTCCTTCCTGCCATAAGACACTTTACCACCCTGCATGGAGGCCCCCTTGAGCCAGATGCTCACGGATTTTTATGTAAAACCCACATCGGATATTTTCATCAAGTTTCTCTTCGGCAAGGAAGAGCATAAGCCCATTCTCATTGATTTCATCAATGCCGTTATGAAGAACTCAGGATTCCCTCTGATCACAGACCTTGTGATTAAAAACCCTTTCAACATCCAGACCATCCTCAATGCCAAAGAAACCATACTGGATATCAAGGCAAAATCTTCTGACGGCAGGTGGATTGATATGGAAATGCAGAACTCGRATAAGGGCTTTTTCGGGGAACGGGCTTTGTATTACTGGACTGACCTCTACGGAGATCAGCTGGTTACAGGGGATAATTATTCTACCCTGCGTCCTGTGGTCTGCATCAATATCCTTGATTTTAAGATGTTTAAGAATGTGGATCGATACCACCTTTGCTTCATGCTTAGAGAAAAGGATACGCCGGAACTGCTCCTGACGGATCACCTTGCCCTGCATTTCCTTGAACTTCCCAAGATTACTGATTACAATCTGGATAAGAGTCTGGACAACTGGCTTTATTATCTCAAAAATGAAGGCCTGAACAAGGAGGATGGTATTATGGAAAACATCTTGAAGAACAATCCTCAGATAGCCAACGCCAGAGAAAAGTACATGAGTTTTACTCAGGACGAACATATGCGTGAAGCTTATAATTCCCACATCAGATGGAAGCGGGATCATGAATCTGCTTTGTTTCTTGCCAGAAACGAGGGTTTGAATGAGGGGTTGGAGAAGGGTGAGACCAGAGAGAAGTTCCAGACTATCATGCGTTTACAGAAGTACAGGATGCAGCCAGAAGAGATAGCAGACATTACGAGTCTCACCCCTGAAAAGGTAAGAGCTGTTATTGCCGCAGGTGACAAGGGTCTGGATCTGCTTATGGAAGATGATGCTACCAGGCATTAAGCCTTCTTGCTTTGCTTTTTTAACTACATGCAGCCAGAGACAGCCCAGAGTGTGTCTTACATCCGGTGAAGGCTTTGAGGGTTATTTTGTGGCTTCGGTGTGAGAGAGTGTGACTCTTGCAAAAAAGAAAAGAGGAAAGCAGAGATTGAAAAAAGACTAAGACAGCCCCTGTAAAAGAGGCTGTCTTCAGATATTGCCTTGTTCTTACAAAAACCTGCCTTGCCTACAGGCTTCGGTAAAAGTCTTTGCCATCCTGCCTCTTACCGAAGCATAGGCAGCAGTACCCCTTCTCCGAGATTTTCCAGATCAATGTAAGTCTCCGTACTGTCTCCCCTGTTGCAGACTACCGGGATATTGCGTCTGCAAATCTCTTCGACAAGACTACAGGAGAATAATGAAACCAGCTTCTTACAGCTGACAACTCTGCCAAAGCTCCCTTCTGCCAGAAAAACTCCGTATCTATTCTGGCTTCATACACCGGGTATTCTGTCTCAGGGCCTCCGGCTCCATAGATGTGCAGAGTCATGTCCAGATCCCCCCAGTGACAATCCTTTACCAGCTCAAAACTTATCAGGGAAAGGTCAGCAATAGTCTCCTGTACACTGTTAAACTCAGCCTGGATCAGAAACAACAAAAATCCACAAAAACAAAAGAACTTCCCACAGTCACCAAAGCCTCCAAACGATCAATTTCCCCCTTTCAGATTATGCAGTTTCAGGATATTTTGATATAAGCATGAATGGCAAAAACAGATAAGGTTTAAAATGATTAGACGGCTTGTTGCAAGAGGTCGTAGAGAGGTGTTTTAAGAGTCTTTGGCTCTTTTGTTCTCCCCCTCCCCACATTCACGACGAGGTAGGCTGGAGTCAAGATCTTGAATTTATAGATAAAGATCTTCAGAAAATAGTCAGGAATTCTAATGTGGGAAGGAGTATCAGAGAAGAGTATGCAGAAGATTTTTTTATATCATCCATCAGGAGTAAAGCAGCGATGAATACCCCTTTTTTTCCAGCAGACAGAGATGCCCGCAGATCAAACCTTTCCATTAAAGAAAAAAGGGAGGTGCTGCATTCCGGATTGTCATTTGTTTTTTTTCTGATTTTGATTCTTGCCTTAAGCGCATGCTCGGGCAAAAGACCACCCCTGCCGGACCCGGAAGCCGCACAGCCGGAAACTCATCGTCCCCTGATCCGGCTCAGTCCGGAAGCCTACCCGGTTTTCAGTGATGATCTTCAGTATGAGGGCATGCTGGCAGTCCTCTATAAAAGTCTTGAATTCTACAGGAGGATTTCCCCGGACAGGCCTGTTCGTTTTGGTGAGGATGTGTATCCGGCCAGTCACATGATAGCAACAACCCGTGAACTCATGGCCCTTGTCCACACCCGTCCTGACCGAGAAACCCTTAACCGGGCCATAAGGGAGAAATTTCTTGTGTACCGGGCCGCAGGTACGCCTCCTCCGGGGAGTGATTCAAGGCCCGAAGGAAAAGTTCTTTTTACGGGGTATTATGAACCCCTTTTGAAGGGCAGCCTTTCCCAAAGGGAAGGGTTCAATGTTCCTTTGCATGGCATGCCCGAAGATCTTGTTGAGGTGGATCTTTCCCCCTTTGGTCAGGAATATCAGGGCAAGCGCATCCGGGGCCGGTGGACTGGAAGTACCTTTGAACCCTATCCGGACAGGGATGCCATTGTCTACAAAGGAGCTCTGAATGGAAAAGCCCCTGTGGTTGCCTATCTTTCCTGCCCCATAGACAAATTTTTCCTTCAGGTACAGGGATCGGGCATTGTGTATCTGGAGGAGGGTGGTTTTATCCGTGTGCATTACAGGGGGCAGAATGGCAGGGCCTACCGCTCCGTTGGCACCCACCTTATCCGTACGGGCAAAGTTCCAAGAGAAGAAATGTCCATGCAGCGGATACGGCAGTATCTTATGGAAAATCCCGAAGAGCAGAGGGAAATTTTAAGCTATAATCCCTCCTATGTATTTTTCCACACGGTTCCGGACGGGCCCATTGGTGCTCTGGGCTTCCCCCTGACGCCGGGGCGGTCTGTGGCTGTGGACCGAAGAATTTTTCCAGATGGCGCTCCGGTTTTCGTAGAAGCAGAAAAGCCCGTCATCTATGCCGATGGCAGCATTGCAAACTGGCAGCCCTTTTCCCGGTTCATGGCAGCTCAGGATACGGGAGGGGCCATACGGGGCAGTGGCAGGGCAGATATTTTCTTTGGTAATGACAGGTACGCTGAAATTGCCGCAGGCCATCTGCAGCATGCAGGGGAAATGTACTTTCTGGTGCTTCCCATGCCATAAAGCTCCCGAATCCGGCGTTCAGGATCCTTAGGCATTTTTGCTCCCCTAAAGGGCCTGTTTTTTAGTTTGAGTGCCGGACTGCGTCGCAGGTAAACAGGCTGGGTTCCTTTGCCGCTGTCTGGCAGAGATGGCTGTTAGCAATCGTAAATTTGACGGGAATTTACACTTTTTTTATAAGTAAAAACTTGACGAAGATTCTAAAATAGGATTTAGTTAGTACACAAGTTATTATTCATGGGGCCTTATGGCTGATTGGATATAAAAATCTTTTATTTGCAGGCTCTTTTCAAAAACATAAAAATATAAAAAATGTTCGTATGCAACCAGATTAAAGGAGGCAGTATGACCACCCAGATTCGGGGAATCGATCCCCTGTTCCAGCCCATCCAGATCGGCAGCATGACGGTAAAAAACCGTATTTATATGCCTGCCATGCACCTTGGTATGTGTGAAAATTATGAAGTATCCGATCAGGTTACGGCCTTTTATGAGGAAAGGGCCAGAGGTGGTGCCGGTGCCATCTGCGTGGGTTACGCTTCCGTTAATGAACTTTCCGCCAACGTCACCCACATCGGTGCCCACGAGGATGCCCACATTCCCGGCCTTAAAAAAATGGCCGATGCCATAAAACAGCATGATTGTCGTGCTCTGGTTCAGCTCAACCATGCAGGCCGTTACAACCATTCCATGCTGCTCAATGGTAAACAGCCCGTTGCACCGTCTGCCATTGCTTCCAATCTCACCCGTGAAGTTCCAAGGGAAATGACAAAGGAAGACATTGATCAGACTGTCGCGGATTTTGCTGCTGCCGCAGGCCGTGTGAAGGCTGCCGGTTTTGACGGCGTGGAAATCCTGAGCGGCACGGGCTATCTAATCAGCGAATTCCTTTCTCCTTTGACCAATAAACGGGAAGACGAATACGGTGGTCCCTTTGAAAACCGCTGCCGTTTTGCCATGGAAATTTTCTCAGCCATCAGAAAAACCGTAGGGTCAGATTATCCCGTTGTGGTCCGCATGAACGGTAACGACCTCATGCCCGAAGGCATGGGCCGGGTGGAGCTGCGGGAATATGCAAGAAAACTTTCCGATTCCGGCCTTGTGGATGCGGTATGCATCAATGTGGGGTGGCACGAGGCCCGCATTCCCCAGATTGTCACCAGCGTTCCCAGAGGCGTGTATGCCTATCTGGCAAGGGGCATTAAGGAAGTGGTTTCCATCCCTGTCATTGCCAGCCACCGTATCAACGACCCCAAAGACGCCCGCAGGCTTATTGCCGATGACATGTGCGACATGGTGGCCATGGGCCGCAGCCTCATTGCTGATGCCTTCCTGCCCAAAAAAGCGGAAGAAGGCCGGGAAAATGAGGTCATTCACTGCATTGCCTGCGCCCAGGGATGCTTTGACAATCTCTTTAAATTCAAGCATGTGGAATGTCTCTGTAACCCGAGAGCTGGCTATGAATTTAAAATGGCTGCGGTTCAGACAGATAAGGCTAAAAAGGTCTTTGTCATCGGCGGTGGTGCTGCTGGCATGAGTGCTGCTCTGTCAGCCAGGGAAAAGGGCCATGACGTTACCCTTTTTGAGGCTTCCAGCCGACTGGGAGGTCAGCTTTATCTGGCAGCCGCACCTCCGGGGCGTGAAGAATTTGCAGAGCTTGCAAAGGATCTTGCCACCCAGGTACAGGTGAACAATATCCGGGTTATGCTTAAAACCACAGTGGATAAGGCCCTGCTGGAAAAAGAAAAGCCCGATGCCGTGATCCTTGCCACCGGTGCGGAACCCATCTCTCCGCCCATTCCCGGTGCAGATCTTCCCCATGTGGCTCAGGCCTGGGATGTGCTGGAAGACCGGGCCCATACGGGTAAAAACGTGGTGGTCATCGGCGGGGGTGCCGTGGGGGTGGAAACGTCCATCTTCCTTGGGGAAAAGGGTACCCTTTCCGGAGAAGAGCTGAAGTTTCTCTTTGTGAACAGGGCCGATGACGTGGATAAACTCTACGAGCTGGCCACAAAGGGCACCAAGAACGTGACCCTCATCGAAATGACCCAGTCTGTGGGCAAAGATATCGGCAAATCCACCCGCTGGACCATGATGCAGGAGATGAAGCGTATTGGTATTCGCACTGACGTGACCACAAAAGCCCTTGAAATCACAAAAGACGGTGTGAAGGTGGAAGGCAGCGAGGGTATTGAGCTGATTCCTGCGGACTCCGTGGTATTGGCGGCAGGCTCAAAGCCCGTTTCCGCACTGAAGGAAACCGTGGAAGGCCTTGGCATTTCCTGTCAGGTAATCGGTGATGCGGCAAAAATTGGCCTTGCCTTTGACGCCGTGCATCAGGGTTATGCTGCTGGAAGGGCTGTGTAAAATCTTTGTTTTTTATGCTTAATTGCTTCTGTAGCCCTGACTTCTCAGGAGAAACGAGCGTTTTGAGAAGGTGTACAGGCCTTTTGTGAGTGACATTGCAATCGTTTCGGATCAGAGCTTTGAAGGCCTGTGCGTAAAGAATCGCCAACTGTCTGAAGTCGGCACAAAAGGCAGCGTACTAAAGTTGCTATGGTAAAACAAAAGCTTAAGCTGCCTGTGCCGACAAGTTTTGGCGATTCAGCACAGGACAAGAAGCTCCCGAATAAGATTGCGTCACGAACAAAGGGCCTGTATGCCTCATATCAACTGAGTCTGAACAGGTTTTAATCTCCCGCCATAAATGCTCCGGACACCTTTTTTAAGGAAAGGGTCCGGAGTTTTTTATCTGAAATTCTTCCGCAGCAATAAACAGAATGGCCTGCCGTTAAAGGCTGAGATCCATCCGGATACCCGTCAGCAGCTCCCCCGTATCCGCCGCACGGATGGCCTGCACACAGCGCAGCCCATTTTCTGTATCTTCCCTTGTTGTGTGTACCCTGACGCTGCGGGGAGGGCCGATATCATGGTGGTATCGGATATCAAGCTTTCTGATGCGGCAGGGAAAAAGCTCCGATGGCGAAAGGGCTTCCAGCGCCCACTTGAGGTAGGCTGCATTGTTGGCGTGGCGGTTGTAATCCATATCTTCCTGAAGTACTTGAAAATCCATGGTCCGGGCCGTATCCGGAGGCAGGGGGATTTCTTCCATATCAAAGGGAATGCTGCCGTCATTTTCGCACAGCTCTGGAGGCATGGCCCTGGACAGTCGTACAGGCTTCCCCGTATTTTTATCCACCAGCACCCAGGCACAGGTGCTTCCCATGAGAATCTGGTCCTTTTCATCAAACAATTCAAAGCGCCTGATCTCATAGAGCCTGCGAAGGGGTGCCCGCCAGGACCTCAGGGTAAAGACCTCATCCCAGGCCGGGAATCGATAAAAATCAAAGTGATATCTGTTCACCACCCATATTTTGTCCTGGGGTGCCAGATGCAGGGCCGAAACGCCCATAGCAAAGGCATGGCGGCTGGCAATGTCCTGACAGAGATTCAGTACGGCTACGGGTTTTAAGTATCCGTCCATCCCCACATGGGAATAGGGAACCCTTCCTGTCTGGGTGAATACGGCAGTGTCATGTTCTGTTTTCATCATTTTTCCCGGGAAAAAAAGTGGAAGACACAGCTGTGTCTCCCGGTGCTGTCAGATAGAAAGACAGACATCATCCATGCATTTTACCGCCAGTGGCAAAATCAGCGGGTGAAAAGTCATCAAAACGTATCCAGATTTTGGAAGGATCAACTTCCATGTTTTCAGCAACAATACGGGTTATTTCTTCGGCAACCTTTTTTTTCTGTTCCTGGCTGCGGCCTTCTTTCAGGGCAATGGTGATGATGGGCATGGGATCTTCCTTATGAAAAAAGTGTTTTTGAAAACAGGGCCGGATCTTCATGGTTCTTTCCGCCATTAATACTTTATAGCCGTAAACCGTCATTTTCCCAAGTATGAATTTTCGTAAGTGTTGCTGGATAATCAGCATATGTCCATGACAAAAGCGGGTTGAAGAATAAGGCATTGTAAAAACTCGTTTTGAATGGAATTTCTTTTTGTTTCTTGACTTGGTTTCCGTCTCTCTGTAAAGAAAATTCAGATGGTCCTGATTCTGAGACGAAATTCCCTTTTGTCCAGACCATCCCTCTCCCCTGAACCTCCATGAAGGAAACACCTGTCCATGCTGCACCCCCATACGGAAGTGCGTTTTATCAGTGAAGAAATTGGCAGAGGCGTTTTTGCCACCCGGCCCATTCCCAAAGGCACAGTTGTCTGGGTACAGGACCGCTTTGACAGGGTTTTTACGGAAGCGGAAGTCCGCAGCCTTGAGCCCGTTTATCAGGAAATACTGGAAACCTACTGCTTCCGGGATCGCTGTGGCCGGTGGATTTTCTGCTGGGACAATACCCGCTATGTCAACCACAGCTTTTCGCCCACCTGCATTCTCACACCCTATGGCTTTGAACTGGCCGTACAGGATATTGAAGTGGGGCAGCAGATTACCAATGATTACGGATTTTTTAATATTATTGAACCCTTTGACTGTCTTCCGGAAGAAGGGTGTCAGCGCAGTCGTGTCCTGCCCGATGATATACTTCGTTTTGCAGAAATCTGGGATACCCGGCTGGCGGAAGCCTTTACTTTTTTTAACAGGGTGGCTCAACCCCTTTCAGGTCTGATTTCAAAGGAGAACCATGATATCGCCCTTGCCATTGCAAAGGGGGAGCGGAGTGCAGACTCCATCCGCTGTTGCTATTTTGCCGGTGAAAATGCCTGCTGCCATGCTTGATTTCACTATCCTCACAGCGGATAATTTTCATATGTTTGAAAAGGACATTCTGGCTTCCGAAGAAATTTTTCCTGAAAACATAAGGGAATCTTCGGAAAGCTGTCTTGGAACACTGGAAAGTACCGGAGGCATGGGGCTGGTGGCTTTTTTTCAGGACCGATATCTGGGCAATGCGCTTGGATTTCAGCCCCTTGGAGATGTGTTCACGGATCTGAAGCTCCATGAGGTGTATGGAGAGAAGAGAGTTAACCTCATCTATCTCAGCAATATAGTTACCCTGCCTGAATTCCAGCATAAGGGCTTTGGCAGGCAGCTTCTTAAAGCCTTTGTGGATGCCGCTGAAAAGGCCGGATTTAATAGGGTTGGCGGACATTTCAGGTGTAACGGGTCCCTGAAAAATTTTAAAGCCCTGGGAGGGCAGGAGCTGGCAAGCTTTGACAACTGGTATGATACGGGTGAGACCTACACCTATTGTGACCTTGCTCTGGGTGACTGCAGACCTGCCTGACAGGTTTTGCATTATCGGGCGTAATGATTCAGCATCTTTTATCCTGAAAAATTGCGTCATGAACAAATGGTTCGGTTGTCCATGCACCTGATTAAAGGCATTCGATTTACCGAAGAAAAAGTGTGCTGAACAGTTACTAAATGGCAAGATACCTTTCCACGGCTTCGGCACTGGCCATGCCGTCCATGGCTGCAGATGCGATCCCACCTGCATAGCCTGCCCCTTCTCCGCAGGGGAAAAGTCCGGACACCTCCGGATGCATACGGGTTCGTGAATCCCTTGGAATACGGAGGGGTGAGCTGGTGCGGGATTCCACCGCAAGTAAGGTAGCTTCTTCACTCAGATATCCCCGGTGGCGGCGGTCCAGAAGGCGAAGACCCTCGGAAAGTCCCTTTGCCACCACGTCCGGCAGCCACTGATGCAGGGGGGCACTGTATATGCCGGGAATATAGGATGTCTTTGGAAGATCCGCAGACAGCCGCGCAGCCACAAAGTCAGAAGCCCGTTGGGCAGGGGCTTTCTGGCTGCCATCTCCTTTGCTGAAAAGGGACTGTTCCAGCGCCTGCTGAAAATGAAGCCCTGCAAAGGGATTGTTCTCCGGATCTTCAAGATCCCTAAGCCGTATTTCCGTTACAAGACCTGCATTGGCAAAGGGGCCGCTGCGCTCGGCAAAGCTCATGCCATTTAAAACCAGCTCCCCCGGTGCTGTGGATGCGGGAACCACAGAGCCTCCCGGACACATGCAAAAGGAAAAAACTCCCCTGCCCGAAGCCTGACAGCTGATCCTGTAGGAAGCGGGCGGCAGGGCAGGGTGACGGGGCGATGTGCCATAGAAAATCCGGTCAATGCTTTCCTGGGGATGCTCAATGCGCACTCCCATGGCAAAGGGCTTGGCCTCCACAAGGATGCCCTTTTCATGGAGAAGGGCATAGATATCCCGGGCCGAATGACCCGTGGCAAGGATCAGGGCATCACCCTCCACCCTTTCCCCGTCTTCCAGAACAGCAGCCTTAAAACGTCCGTCTTCAAAGAGGAAATCCTTCACAAAGGCGTTGAAGTGAACCTCTCCACCAGCCGCTATAATGGCTTCCCGCATGGATTTTACAATGGCCGGAAGGCGGTTGGAGCCGATGTGGGGATGGGCTTCAGTACGGATGGCCTCACTGGCACCAAAGGAGCAGAAGAGATCCAGTACCCTTCGGATATCTCCCCTTTTTGTGGCACGGGTATAGAGCTTGCCGTCGGAATAGGTGCCAGCCCCTCCTTCGCCAAAACAATAGTTGGAGTGGGGATGCACCTCTCCTTTGTACAGGGTCTTGATGTCAAAACGACGGGAACGCACATCCTTTCCCCGTTCCAGCACAAGGGGCTTGATGCCCCTTTCCAGAAGACTTAAGGCCGCAAAATACCCCGCAGGTCCGGCACCAGTAATCACAACCCTTTTGCCGGAAAGGGCTTCTGGTTCAAAGCCCCGGATCTTTTCCAAAGGTGGAGCTTCACCCTCCCAGCATTCAATCAGAAGAACAAAAAGGGGCTTTCTGCCCCTGGCATCTAAAGACTGTTTACGGATGCGCCAGTCAAAACGCTTTGGATCTCCGGAGCCTGCCCTGGCAAGGATCATGTGGTGGAGCTTTTCCTTGTCTTCCATCTCTTCCGGAGAAACCCGTATGTCAAAACGTTGCATGGTTGCTTCTTTATTGGAGGGTAAATATTATTGCACCGGTTAAGGCCGGAATTTTATGACTTCAAGATTTTTAAGTATTTTATAGTGTCTATCATTGGCGGTAAGAACGGGCAGGCCCTGTGAAATTGCAGTGGCTCCTATCAGGGCATCTGCCAGCTGTATGGAATGGCTGAGATAATGCTGCTCTACAAAAAACATTGCCTGAATGGATATTTCTTCTGAAATATAAATGATTTTTGACTTCCAGTTGTGGAGAGCCTTACGAAGGGCATTGAGTTCGCCTTTATTTCTCATACCCTGAACCAGCTCCATATATGTAACAACGGAAACGAAAAAAACCCCGGCCTCCTCAATGATGCGGTATGCCTTTTCATTTCCCTTCATGTACCAGATCAGGACATCGGTATCGACAAGCATTCAGAATCTTCCTTTTCTTAATCTACGGACATAGGCAGCCACATCCTGAATTGTATCCTTATCTTTCCAGATTCCAAACAGTTCGTTTTCAGCAGGATCTTCTTTTTTTTCACTGTAGGGTATTAGCTTTGCGCAGGGTTTGCTGCGATAGGTTATGATCACTTCCTCACCCCTGCTTATTGTATCCAAAAGCCTTTTTGAGTTAAACCGAAGCTCTTTTGCCGTTGCTTTCATGGTCTGTCCTCCATTGCTTGAAGTTTATATCTTGAAATATAAACTGCTGGACAGGCTGTGTCAATTTTTTCCCGGAGCAGAATGATCTGTTCCCATGTAGCGCTGCCAGATATGTCGAACCCCTTCCCTGAGTTTTTCAAACCGGAATTCCGGTACACGGGAAGGCTGATTCTGAAGATTTTTCCGGTGCACGGCCACCCGGAAAAGCAGATAGGCGCTGCGTAGAAAGGTGGCCTCTTCCTGCCGCATGACCCCGGTTTCCGAAAGGGTTTCCAGAATGCGGATGTTGTCCGTCCAGCGTGTGATGGCCGGAGTATCGTGGGCATGGGCCAGAACCATATACTGAACCAGAAACTCGATGTCCATGATACCGCCGGGGTCCTGCTTGAGATCAAAAATACCCGGCTCCGGTCTGGCATGGGCGCTGCGCAGTTTTTCCCGCATATTCACAATTTCTGTCCGAAGGGGCCCACTCTCCCTTTTCAGGCAGAGCACTTCACGGCGGGTGGCTTCAAATCGTTCTGCCATACGGTGATTGCCGCAGACAGGCCGGGCACGGACAAGGGCCTGATGCTCCCAGGTCCAGGCCTGACGACGCTGATAATCTGCAAAGGCGGCAACGGGCACCACAAGAATCCCGGTATTGCCGTCGGGCCTCAGGCGCAGGTCGGTTTCGTACAGGGTTCCTGCACGGGTGTGGGCCTTGAGACAATGGATAACCCTCTGGCCGAGGCGGGTGAAAAACTGGGATGAAAGCAGGGGCTTTTCTCCGCCTTCGGTCATGCCTTCCGTATCATCATGGAGAAAAACCAGATCCAGATCCGAACCATAGCCAAGCTCAAGCCCGCCGAGCTTGCCATAGGCAATGACGGCAAAACCCCAGCCTTCCATGGGTTTTTCCTGACTGTCCAGCGGCCTGCCATGGCGTCGGACCAGATCCCTGTGGGAAAAATTCACAATCTCGTTCACCACGCACTCGGCAATTTCCGTAAGGCGGTCGCTGACCTTCATCAGGGGAAATTCCCCCGTAACGTCCGCAGCAGCCACCCGCAGAAGTCCGGACTGTTTGAACACGCAGAGGTTTTCCAGTCGGATTTCAAGATCTTCCGGGTCCAGCTCTTCCAGCCGACGACGGAGATCTTCCTCCATCTCCCCGCGCTCCGGTGGACGGTAAAGGGTTCGGGGGTCCAGAAGTTCATCCAGCAGCACCGGGTGCTGAGAAAGAAAATCCATGATCCACGGGCTGGCATTGGCAAGGCGTACCAGATGATCCAGAGCGGAAGGATATTCCAGAAAAAGGGCGAAATAGGTGCTGCGTCGCTGAATGGCCCTCAGCAGATCAAGAATGCGGCCAAGGGATTGTGCCGGATTTTCACCCCTGCCACAGGATTCCAGCAGAAGGGGCATAAGGGTGTCCAGCCGCCGTTTGCCCTGACTGCTCATGGCCTGAGCCGGAAGGCTGTCACGGAAATACCCCAGCATGCGGAAGGCGGCGGACGGGTCCCTGTAACCGGCCTGGGCAAGAAGGCCTTCTGCCCTGTCCGGCTCCATATGACGCTGGGTCCACAGGGCCACCATGGGTCGTACGGATTCTTTACCTTCGTCCTCAACGGTAAGGAGTTTCCGGAAGTGGTCATGTACCCGCTGGCGCTGCTCATCCAGATCGGCCATAAAGCTGTTCCAGTTTTCAAAGCCCATGGCTGCAGCCAGTGCTTTTCGGGCCACGTCTTCCTTGGGCAGCTGATGGGTCTGCCGGTCTTCCCAGGCCTGAATGCGGTGCTCCGTATGGCGCAGAAAGACATAGGCTTCCGTAAGATTATCCCTTGTTTCCTGAGGAATGAAGCGGAAGCGTACAAGGGTTTTCAGGATTTTCAGAATTCCCCTTTGCTGAAGACCCGGCACCACCCCACCCCTGAGCAGCTGAAAGGCCTGACCGAAGAATTCCACCTCCCGGATACCACCGGAGCCGGTTTTGATGTTGCTTTCCATCCCTTTTCTGCGGATTTCAAGCATGATGGACTGCTTCATTTCCCTCAGGCTGTCAAATACGCCGAAATCCAGATATCTGCGGAAGACAAAGGGCTTCAGGCTTTCCAGAAGTTCTCTTCCGTCATCCTTATTGCCGGAGATGGGGCGGCATTTGATAAGGGCATAGCGTTCCCATTCCCGGCCCTGGGTCTGGTAGTAAAATTCCATGGCATCAAAATGCATGACCATGGGACCGTTTTCGCCAAAGGGTCTCAGCCTTAAGTCAACCCGGAAAAGGGGACCTCCGGTGTTGCCGCTGAAAACCGCCGTCAGCTTACGGGCAAGACGGATAAAAAAGGTTTCATTGGTTATGATCTCAGGGCCACTGGTTTCTCCCGGTTGAGGGTAGGCATAGATCAGATCGATGTCGGAAGAAAAATTAAGCTCACCGGCCCCAAGCTTGCCCATGGCCAGCACCACAAGACGCTGGGTTTTGCCGGAATCCTCTCCCAGGGGTTCCCCATGGATGGCGGCCATTTTTGTATGGAGATAGTTCGCGGCTTCGTCCACCACGGCTTCAGCCAGTTCGGAAAGGGATGCCATGGTTTCTGCTAAGGAAGCCCTGCCGGATAGATCCCTGAAGCAGATGCCCATCATGGAAAGGTGGCGGATTTTTCTTAAACTTAAGGACAGAAGGCTTTCCGAATCCACGGTCCGGAGTGCTGCAGAGATTCTCTCTCTGGCCGGAGCCGGGGGCGCAGTCAGGTTGCTGTCCATGAGTTCTGCAAGGGTATCCGCATCCCGGAGCAGGCCCCTTGCAAAAAAATCACTCATGGCTGCCACCCGGCGCAGGTCATCCCCAAGCCCATCGGGAAGGGAGCCGGAAGCTGCATCAAGCAGGGCAAGGGTGTCCGGATGGCGTTGTGCCAGAAGGTCCAGAAGCTCCTCGGATACCAGAGGAACTGGGGTTTTCATTTCTTCTGTCATACAGATTCTTTCTCGCTGGATGATGCTTTTCTTGTCTTTGACGAGCTTCACGACCTGGCCTTTTTCAATCACAATTTTGCTGCCCATCCGTTTTGTTAGCTGTATTTTTTAAATTATTCCAATGATTAATATGTTGTATCGTCAAGGAGATAAGGCAACTGCTTTTCGCTTTGATCGATTTCAATTTTTTCACGGTTAACAACATAATCCGCAATTTATCATGATAAGCAAAAAGCCTCATGTCTTCGATTTTTCAGCCCCCGCCTGAGTTCTTTCAAAAAGAATACTCACACCCACGGCAACCAGAAATCATTCATTTTTTTAAACCAGCCCTTCTTCCATGACAAGCAGTTCTTTACCGAAAGTCGCCGTAAAGCCCCTGGCTTTAGCCATGGGGATATAAGGCGACGGTTTTGAATTGATTTGTATTGAAATATACAGCTTCTTGATATATAAATCAGGTATGAAATATAAAAACAATAACAATGTCGTATACTCCTGTAAATACCATGTAATATGGTGTTCAAAATATAGAAGACAAGTATTGACAGGAGCCGTTGCTGAACGGCTCAAAGATCTTATAAATCAAGTTGCTTCTGAGCGTCAATCTGAGGTCATTGAACTGAAAATTATGCCGGATCATGTGCATCTGCTGATAGAAGTTGATCCCCAATATGGCATTCACAGGTTGGTAAAGCAGCTTAAAGGCTATTCATCAAGGATACTACGCAAGGAATTTTCAACTATAAAGTCACGCCTGCCAACTCTCTGGACAAACAGTTATTTTGTGGCAACGGTAGGAGGTGCGCCTCTTTCCATAATAAAACAGTACATCGAGGAACAGAAGAACCGATGACTGAAACCTTCATACATGAGATACCGCTGATAACAACACCCCATGACGAGGCAGTGCTTGATGTGCGTCTGGATGCGGGAAGGAACCTGTACAACGCCTGCTTGCGTGAGTCTTTGCGCAGGCTGGATCTCATGCGTGAATCAAAGATGTTTCGAGCTGCACGCAAAACTCCCAAAAGTAAAGAAAGAACTGCCCTATTCAATGAGTGCAATAACAGGTTTGATTTTAAAGAATACAGCATTCATGCCTTTGCAGCAAAAACCTGTAAAGCCTGCTGGCTTGGGGATCACCTTGATGCATTCACAATCCAGAAGACAGCCTCAAGAGCGTTTAATGCCGTAAAAGAATATGCCTTTGGTGGACGGGGAAGACCCCGTTTCAAAAGATACGGTTGGTTCACCTCCATTGAAGGCAAAAGCAATGCTTCGGGTATTCGATGGAGGAAGGGGCGTGTTCTCTGGAACGGTCTTGATATAGCTTCAAGGTTTGATCTGAAGGATAAACATGGTGTCGAGGCTCATGCCCTTTCATGCCGGGTTAAATATCTGCGTCTTATAAAACGGACCATCAAAGGTAAAATCTGCTGGTTTGTTCAGCTTGTCCTTGAGGGAAAACCCCATCAAAAGAGAAAAAATGAGCTTTCAGAGGATATATGCGGTCTGGATATTGGCCCTTCAACCATTGCCATTGTCGGCACAAAAAATGCCGTTCTCACTCAATTTTGTGATGAAGTCGTCCAGCCATGGAAAGAAATCAGACGCAAACAGCGAGCCCAGGACAGAAGCCGCAGGGCAAGCAATCCCGATAACTACAATGAGGATGGTACGATAAAAAAAGGATCACGGAAATGGCACCGCTCAAACCGATACAAAAAACGCCAAAAACAGATTGCTGAATGTCAAAGAAAACTTGCTGCAACCAGAAAAAAACAGCATGGAGAGCTTTGCAACAAAATTCTAAGCCTTGGCAAAAATGTAAAGACGGAACAATTATCCTATAAATCCTTCCAGAAAAACTATGGGCGCAGTGTTTCAGTGCGTGGCCCAGGAATGTTTATCACTGAAATAACCCGCAAAGCTGCAAATGCTGGCGGTGGTGTTGAGCTGATAAATACCCGGACAACCCGCCTTTCCCAAACCTGTATCTGCGGCACTATCAAGAAAAAATCCCTCAGCCAGCGTCATCATATTTGCAGTTGTGGTGTAACGGCTCAAAGGGATCTATTTTCGGCTTTTCTGGCAAAACATTGTAGCAACAACACCCTTGGCATCCATCAGGCGAATAAAGACTGGTCGGCTGCGGAACCGCTGCTGCGACGGGCGATGTCAAGGGTAACAGAAACAGCAAGTCGGAGGTCTGTGCCTTCGAGCTTCGGTATCCGGAGACAGAGCTGTTCGTCCGTCAAAGACAGATCGGAATGTATCGAGGTCGTGGATGCTGTAGCCGTAAGGCGAGAGCCACGAAGAGATGCAGCCCTTGCTGTCAGAACCCCCTGGCTTTAGCCATGGGGAGGTTCAGTGATTCCCAAAGCCGTTCTGCTCTCCGCAATCCGGACAGACCCAGGTAATACCGTTGCAGGACAGCCCCCAGAAATTCTCATCCATACAGGTCTGACATATCCTCAGACCGCAGCGGCACTGCCAGACAAAGGGAGCCGTATTACGGCACCAGTGGCATGGCTCCATACGGGATTTTTTCCGCCGCTCCCTGTATCCCGTTCCCCCTGCCCTTTTATTCTCAGACAACAAGTCTTGCATGTTCCACCTTGATGCATTTATCCATAATCACGTCAATGCCAGCCGCCATAAGCCTTTCCGCAGCCTCCATGTTCTCCACACCCAGCTGCATCCAGACAAGCTTTGGCTTTAAGGATATGGCCGCATCCACATGGCCTGCCACATCCTCTGACTTCCTGAACACATCCAGAATATCCACGGAACCCGGTGCCAGATCTTCTATCTTTTCCTGCACAACCAGACCAAGGATTTCTCCCTTTGCCGGATTCACGGGAATCAGATCATAACCGGCAGCCATCATATAGCGGCCCACCTTGTTGGAATCCCGCTCAGGCTTAGGGCTCATACCTAAAACAGCAATGATCTTTGCATCCTTAAGAGCCGATTGAATATCCACATCCTCTTTCAGTATGCGTCCTTTACTCATGGTTCTCTCCTTTTCTTGTCCTTTAAAAAAGCCCATGGTACAGATCTTTATTTTATTGTGTATTCCCCTTTACGGGTAAACACCAACTTATTCCAAGGAAGCAGGGCCATGACAGCACCCACCCTTTATCTCATAGACGGTTCCGCCTATATTTACCGAAGCTATCACGCCATACGCAACCTTTCCAGCTCTAAAGGTGAACCCACCAATGCCACCTTCGGTTTCACCCGAACCATCATAAAACTCATGGAAAGCTATAGCCCCGAATATGCCGGCGTGCTCTTTGATGCCAAAGGCCCCACCTTCCGCCATGAAATATACCCGGAATACAAGGCCAACCGACCCCCCATGCCGGAAGACCTTGTATGCCAGATTGACCGCATCCATACCATCACCAAAGCCCTTGGCCTTCCCATTCTCCGCATGGAAGGATGGGAAGCCGATGACCTTGCGGGCACGCTTGCACTACAGGCAAAAAATGCAGGATTCCATGTGGTGCTGGTGACAGGGGACAAGGATTTTCTGCAGCTTGTGGATGAAAACACGAGAATCTTTGACCCCATGAAGGATGTCTGGAGCGATGTGGCGCTTTTAAAGGAAAAATTCGGTTTTGATGCAAGGGGAATCGTGGATATGATGGCCCTGACCGGAGACAGCTCCGACAATATTCCCGGTGTACCCGGCATCGGACCCAAAACCGCCACAGCCCTGATAAAAGAATACGGAAGCCTTGAAAAAATCTATGAGGCCCTTCCTTTAATGGGCAAAAAAAAGGTGGTGGAAAACCTCGCAAACAACAGGGAAAAGGCCTTTTTAAGCCGGAAGCTGGCGGCCATAGACTGCCATGCGCCCATAGAATTCAAACCCGAAGAGTGGCGAAAAAAAGATAGCGACAATGCCTTACTGGTATCCCTTTTCCGGGAGCTTGATTTCCGTCAGCTTCAGGAAAGCTTTAGCGCAGAAGGCAGCACTGCCCCGGAAAAATCAGAAGTCGTGAAGGATTATCAGGCCATCTTCAGCATAAAAGATTTAAAAATTGCCGCAGAAGCCATAAAAAAAGCAGGCATCATGGCCTTTGATACGGAAACAACAGGTCTTGATGCCCTGTCCGCAGGTCTTGTGGGTATCTCTTTCAGCTGGAAAGAGGATCAGGGGGTTTATATTCCACTGGGGCATCTGGGTGAAGACTTCCCTGCCCAGCTTTCCCTTAAAGAGATCAGAGAAGAACTTGAAGGCCTTTTTTCTGATCCGGATATCATCAAAGTTGCCCAGAATCTCAAATACGACTGGACAGTGCTCTCCCGTCAGGGAATCAGCCTTGAAGGCCCCTTAAAAGACACCCTCATTACAAGCTATCTCATTGATCCCACCCGCAGCAGCCACAGTCTGGATGCACTGGCCATGGACATGCTGGGCCACAGAACCATTCAATATAAAGATGTGGTGCCTAAAAAAGGGATGGGTTTTGAACATGCATCCTTGGAAAAAGCCCTGCCCTATGCCTGTGAGGATGCGGATATCACCCTTGCCCTCTGGAAAAAACTTCAACCTGAGCTGGAAGAAAAAAAGCTCACAACCCTATTTGAAACCCTTGAAATGCCCCTTGTTCCGGTTCTCATGCGCATGGAAGAAAGGGGCATTGCCGTTGACCGGGAAAAGCTCCGCAACCTTTCGGCATCCATGGAAAAGGAGCTTTCTTCCATCACCGTAGAAATCCATGAACTGGCAGGCTCGGAGTTCAATATCAATTCTCCCCAGCAGATGGGCCATATTCTCTTTGAGGTTCTAGGGCTGCCCGTACAGAAAAAGACCAAAAAGAAGACGGGCTATTCCACGGATGTTTCCGTGCTGGAAAGCCTTGCGGACAAACATCCCCTTCCGGCAAAGGTGCTGCGGCACAGAACCCTTACCAAGCTTAAAAACACCTATGCCGATGCCCTGCAGGAACTGGCACACCCTGCAAGCGGCAGAATCCATACCAGCTTCAATCAGGGAGTAACTGCCACGGGCCGTCTTTCAAGCTCCAACCCCAATCTGCAGAACATTCCAATCCGCACGGAGGAAGGCCGGGAAATCCGTAAGGTTTTCATCCCCCATGAAGGATGGAGCATGATGGCTGCGGATTATTCGCAGATTGAGCTGCGCCTTCTGGCCCATTATTCCGAAGACAGGATTCTCATGGAATCCTTTAAAGAAAACGAAGACATTCACACAAGAACCGCTGCGGAGATTTTTCAGGTTTTCCCGGAATTCATGACAGAAGAACTACGGCGTCAGGCAAAAACCATCAACTTCGGCATTATGTATGGCATGGGCCCTTACAAGCTGGCAGGAGAACTGGGCATAAGCCAGAAAATGGCCAAAACCTATATCACCCACTATTTCGCACGCTATGCTGGCGTAAAGGCCTTTATGGAAAAAACCGTGGAAGAAGCCAGGGAAAAGGGCTTCACCACCACCCTTTTTGGCCGTATCCGCCCCCTGCCCGACATAAACAGCCCCAACCACAACCTGAGGCAGATGGCCGAACGAATTGCCGTGAATACACCCATACAGGGTTCTGCCGCAGATCTCATCAAAATGGCCATGATTCAGATGGATGCGGCTTTAAAGGAAAACTCCATGCAGACCCAGATGCTGCTGACCGTACATGACGAACTGGTTTTTGAAGTGCCGGAAGAGGAAAAGGAAAAAACCGCAGGAATGGTCAGGCAGATCATGGAAAATGTGGCTGCCCTCAAGGTGCCTCTCCTTGTCAACCTTGCCTTTGGAAACAACTGGTCCGAGGCCCACTGAAAGAATATATCAAGGGACATAACAGGGAAAAATATGGGACAGTATAGCGTGAATCCGTAGAGCTTGAACTGAAGGATGAATCTGAAGGACTGCAACAGGAGGGCTGAAACCAAAGAACTTGAACAGAGCAGGGCAAAGAACAATACCCCCCTACCCCCTGCCATGGCTGCCAGTACAGCAACCACAGCAGAGAAGATGGAGAGCCTTCAGGTGCACAACAAGGACTAATGCTTGGTGGCATTATTGCCTATGAGCAGATCCAGACCCTTGTCACCGGCAGCAAGGACTTCCTTAACTTTTTCGGGGGTAAGCCTTGTAATCTTGGCTATCTCCTCGGGCTTCATTTTGAAATCCCGAAGCTCCATGATGGTCTGATACTTCTCGTTGTACATGCCCTTAAGCACACCAATTTCTTCGCCTTGATTACGGCCCTCATTCATCAATCTTTCCGCTGTAGTCATGGCAAGCTCCTTTCCTTTCAGGCTTACAGTACCTATGGTCTCAGCCACATATTCAGGCTGAAGATCTGTGGCTTTAAAAATGTACTCGATGGCATTTTTGATTATCTTCAGACCTTCTTCATCTTCAAATAATGAAGATGCCAGCTCAAAATATTCCTTTATATTGTCTTTCAGCTTATCAGGATCAAAAATGTTCTTTAAAATGAGCATACAGAACTTCATGGAAACCATGGCAAAGAGCTTATTATTGATCTCTTCATCTGACCAGTTTGAAAGATCCACAAAAATGTACTCTGAATCCGGAATGAAGGGCTTTATCATAGAGGGCAGCTCTTTAAAGCAGTCACTGAGAAGACCGGGCTGCCATTTTCTTTCTCCATGATAAATCACTATGGGAATTATGGGGGTTCGTTCTATCTTCTGCTTACGGCAGCGTTCCCAGAAACCACCCGTGTATAAATGAATCTGAAAAGGAAGATCATGATCCACATAGCTTTTATGCTCAAACAAAAGGGCGATACGGATCAGCGCACCTTTAAACTGGCAGGTGTAAAGGAGATCAGAAAAATACTCTGATAATTCCTCACCCAAAAAGGAACCCTTTTCCTCCTTCAGGGTACTCAGATCTAGTCCCTCAAGTATGGCAGGTGGCAGGGATGAGCGTACCAGTTCCTCTGCATGGCCCTCTACATCTAAAATCTTCTTGAAAAAAACATGGAAGAGGAAGGCCTCCCCTGAACTAACCTTCCTTCTTTTCCTTTGGCAGGGAATTTTCCTCCACAGCCTCACACACGGTCCTGTACACATTTTTAAAAATATCCTCAAAGGTGGTGGGCGAAACCCGGCCCACCTCTATGAATTTTACCACCATTTCCTTGGTGGTACGCAGTATCTGCTCATCCATGGACCCCATAAAAACTCCTTTCAGACAAAAGAGGCTGTTATTTTTTCCTGAAAAAGGCCGCCTGTAAAACAAGGCAATGGACAAAGGCCCTCAGCTTCGCTATGGTATAAAAAACAGTGTTTTTATCAAACAAAATCTCCGGGACATTATGAATTCCCCTCATTTTTTTCACTCAGAAACCGCCCGTATTTTAGCAGAAACGGCTGCCAGAGCTGCCATAGGCATTGTTCTTGTGCAGGACAGCCCCGAAATAACCGGGGAAATTCTTTACATGAACAGTCATATGAAAACACTCTGCCAGCATGATGCAAAAGTTGGCAATCAGAGCCAGACCATAAAAGAAATTCTGCTCATGGGCAATGAAGGCCGGGGGCTGCTGCTTCTCCCGGAGTCCGAATACGGTACTCCCGTGGAGGTGGCACACTGCATACGTCCCCTTGAAAATACCCCCGTTGATATTTATTATATTAGGGATATCAGTGACCAGATCCAAAAGGAAAAACAGCTCATAGAGTACAGCCACAACCTTGAGCGTATGGTTGAAAAAAATACCATGGATCTGCAGAACACCCTGAAAAATTTAAGGCAAACCCAGTCCCAGCTCATACAGTCGGAGAAAATGGCTTCGCTGGGACAACTGGCCGCAGGCGTTGCCCATGAAATCAACAATCCCGTCGGTTTTGTCAAAAGCAACCTTGGCACCGTACGCGATTATTTTGAAGATATTTTTGAACTTTTTGATGCCTTTGACAGGCTGGAAAAAGATATTGAGAATAAAAAAGACTCTACTGCAACCAGAGAAAAAATAAAAAAAATCCGTGCCCGGATTGATCTGGATTTTATCCGTGAAGACCATCAGGCCGTCATTACTGAATCTTTAGAAGGCATAGAACGGGTAGCCCGCATTGTGTCTGACTTAAAGGATTTTTCCCACACAGGGAAAATAGATACAGAATTAACGGACATCCACCAATGCCTGGAGTCCACACTGAATATTGTACGAAACGAGGTTAAATATAAAGCAGAAATTATCAGAGAATTTCAGCCCATCCCCCAGATTCTTTCGGTTCCGCAGAAACTCAGTCAGGTTTTCATGAATATTTTAATCAATGCGGCCCAGGCCATTGAAAAACAGGGAACCATAACCCTGGCTACATTCATTGATAATTCCTTCATTGTTGTGGATATAACAGATTCCGGAGAAGGCATTCCCGAAGACATTCTCCCTAAAATTTTCGACCCCTTTTTCACCACCAAACCCGTGGGAAAGGGAACAGGTCTTGGCCTCAACATCTCATACAATATCATGCATCAGCTCGGCGGCGACATTAACGTCCGCAGCACACCGGGCAAAGGCAGCACCTTCAGCATACGTATTCCCTTAAGAGAACCATGAACGAACCATCCTTAATAACAAAGAGGATTTCTCCATGGATATCATTGTTGCCGAAGATCATCCTGTTTCCGCAAAACTTCTTGAAAAAATCCTGATAAGGGCCGGACACAGGGTCCATCTGGCAGCAGACGGTGAAGAAGCCTGGGATATTCTCCAAAAAAAGGAAGCCCGTATTCTTCTGACAGACTGGATGATGCCCCGCCTCGATGGTCTCAGGCTCTGCCGCAGGGTACGTGAAACCCCTTCCACATCCTATGTATATATCATTCTTCTCACGGCAAGGGATGCCACAGAGGATCTTCTTTCCGGCTTTGAAGCCGGAGCCGATGACTATATTGCCAAACCAGTAAATCCCGACGAGCTCATGGCCCGTATCCGGGTGGGCCTTCGGCATCTGTCCATGGAAGACCGCCATGAAAAAACCCTGCGCCAGCTCATGAACACGGAAAAAATGGCATCCCTTGGGCATCTGGCTGCGGGTATGGCCCACGAAATCAACAACCCCTTAAGTTTTCTTGCCAGCAACATCCGGACCCTCGGAAAATACACAAAAGAAGTGCAGACCTTTTTTACAGAATATCAGGGCCTCGCAAAGGAGATTGAAGTCAAAGACACAAAAACAGAACATATTCTTCAGAGAATGCACGCCCTTGAAGCCAGCGCAGAGATTGCCTATATCCTTGAAGATCTCACAGCCCTTGTGGGTGAATCCGGAGAAGGAATAGAACGCATTAAAAAAATTGTGGAAGACATGCGCATCTTCACCCATCCGGGCAGCCAGACACCCCAGCTTACGGACGTCCGCCAGTGCCTCAGCGAAAGCCTTGCCCTTGCTGAAAAAAAATTCGGAAAACCCCTGCCCGTAAAAAAAGATCTGGCAGAGCTGCCTCTGCTTTCCTGTTATCCCGGCCAGCTCACGCAGGCACTTTTCAACATCTGCATCAATGGCATGCAGGCCCTGGACGAAAAAGGAGAGCTTCATATCCAGAGCTTCAGAAGCGATGACCATCATATTGTAATCCAGATACGGGATACAGGACACGGTATTGCACCTGAAATCCTGCCAAAAATATTCGACCCCTTTTTCACCACAAAGCCGGCGGGCAAAGGAACAGGACTGGGTCTGCATGTGGCCTATACCCTGATCCAGCAGCATGGCGGGCATATCGAAGTTAACAGTGAGCCGAATAAAGGCAGCACCTTCCGTATTCATCTGCCTGCAGACGGCGTAAAAATACAGAAAAACAGTCAGAGCAGCCCTCAGAAATCACAGGATGGACCATGAGCACAGAAAACGTTTTAAAATACACCCACCATGTTCTTCTTGTGGACGACGAACCTTCCATACTGAAAGCCCTTACCCGAACCCTCCGCAGGCTGCCCTGCACCCTGCACACGGCATCCGGAGGCCCGGAAGCCCTTCGTCTTCTAGGGGAAAGCAAACACGCCTTTTCCCTTATCCTTTCGGATCAGCGCATGCCAGAAATGGACGGGGCCACCTTTCTGGAAAAAAGCCGTAAAATATATCCCTACGCCTCCCGCATTCTGCTAACAGGATACTCGGATCTGGAAGCCCTTGCCCGGGCCATCAATATGGGAGGGATTCACCGTTTTTTTTCCAAACCCTGGGAAGACGAAACCCTGATTCAGGCCGTCACGGAAACCCTGCAGCAATATGAGCTGATTCTGGAAAATAAAAGACTTCAGGTCATGCTCTCCCGCCAGAATCAGGAGCTGGAAGCAAAAATTCAGCAGAGAACCGCAGACATCCAGAAACAGAACGAAAGCCTTTCCCGCGTCAATCAGATGCTGGAAGACAGTTTCTACAGCACGGTCCGGCTGCTGGCCTCACTTGTGGACATGAGTGCTCCTGAGCTTGCAGGCCATGGCCGCAGGGTCAGTGAAATGGCAGCAACCCTTGCCCGGCATATGGAACTGGATGCCGAAGAAATACTGCACATAGAAGTGGCGGGACTCCTGCATGATATCGGCAAGGTGGGTGGTACACCGGGAATTATCAAGGGTAACCCCCAGCAGATGAGCAAGGAAGAGTTTCAACGTTACAGAAAACACCCGGCAGAAGGCCAAAGCCTGCTTCAGCTCATCCCCCGTCTCGACCATGTGGGTATTCTGATTCGCTGCCACCATGAACACTACGACGGCCAGGGTTTTCCCAACGGCCTTTCCGAGCAGGAAATTCCCATGGGTGCCCGCATCCTTTCCGTGGCGGACGCCTATGACAGATATATTCATATTCCTGAATTATCCACAGAAGCGGTCCGCCAGCTCTCCCGCCAGGAAGACAGCACCATGGATCACATCAAGAGTCAGACCCTAAAACGTCAGGCTGCGGCAGCCAAAATCAAACAGGATGCCTTTTCCCGCCATGACCCCGATGTGGTGAAGGCCTTACTGGATCTTCTCAAAAGTCAGGGCCTCGGTGTAAAGCGGGAAAAAAGCCTGATACTGGAACAGATGGAGCCCGGCATGAAGCTGGCCCGCCCCCTGTACACGGTTCAGGGACGCTTTCTTCTGCCATACAATACTGTTATAACAAAAGAGATTCTTCAACGCCTGAATCAGGTACACACAAATGAAGCCATACAGGAACCCATACAGATTCTGCCAGCCTGAGGTCATCATGTGCAATAAAGCCCCAGAGTCACCCTTGAAAGAAATTCTGAGTGCAGCAGAAAAACTGCCGTCCCTGCCCAGAGTCATCCTCACCGTCAATGCCATGCTTCAGAATCCTGATACCCGTACCCAGGATCTCAGCCGGATCATTGAAAAGGACATCTCGCTGGTCACACGTATTTTAAAACTTGTCAATTCAGCATTTTTCGGGCTACGCTCCACCGTAGGGAATATTCCGGATGCCGTTTCCCTTTTGGGTTTTGATACCCTGCACCGCCTTACCCTTTCCCTTTCCATACTGGATATTCTGGGACCATCAAAAAAAATGCCAGGCGACTGGCTCTGGCCCCATTCCATCCGCACGGCGGTTTTCTGTGAATATCTGGCAATGAAAACAAAACTATGCAGGCCCGATGATGCCTTCGTAGCGGGACTTCTCCACGACATAGGCCTGATTGTGCTGGCCCGCTGCATGCCGGAGGTTTTTATAAGTCTTGAAGAAAAAAGCAAAGAAACCGGAAAACCTTTTTTTCTCATGGAAGCATCGGTCATTTCAGATTTTTCCCATGCAGACATGGGAGCAGCCATGGCATTGAAGTGGCAGCTTCCACCTGCCCTGAAACAGGCCATTGCCCAGCACCACCGACTGCCAGAAAACAATATTCCTCCCCTTTCGCTGCTGGTGCACACGGCAAACATGCTGGAAAATCAGAGAGATCTGGTTCGCAACGAAATACCAGCCGGCATGCTGCATCCTCTGGCCATTAAGAAAATGAAGAGTATTTTAAAAAATCCGCATATCTGGTTTCCCCCCCTGCATGAAAAGGGTATGGAAGCCTGCCATCTTTTCCTGGGAGGCTCCCATGGATGATGCATGCATTCTCTGCGTAGATGATGAAACCGGTATTCTTCAGGCCCTCAAACGTCTGCTGCGCCGGGAAGCATACCAGATCCTCACCGCTGCCAGCGCAGAAGAAGCCCTGGAAATCCTGCAAAGGGAAAAAGTCCATGTCATGATCAGCGATCAACGCATGCCCGGTATGGACGGTACAGATCTTTTTTCAAGGGTCCGGAAAAAATGGCCGAACATCATCCGCATCATTCTTTCCGGATACACGGACATCGACAGCATCACCGAAGCCATCAACAGAGGGCACATCTACAAATTTATTCTCAAGCCATGGAATGATCAGAATCTGCGGCTTGAAATCCGTCAGGCTCTGGATCAGTATGCCCTGGCCGAAACCAACCGCAGGCTGCAGCATACCATTCTTGAGCAGAACGAAGCCTTAAAAAACAGCAATGAAAGTCTTGAAAAAGCTGTCAAAGAACGCACCCGTGAACTTAAAATGCAAAATCATGCCCTGGAACTGTCCCGGGCCGTACTGGAAACCCTGCCCTTTCCCGTACTGGGTGTCAGCAGTGAAGGCCTAGTGGCCGTAGCAAACCAGAGCGCCATGGATGTTTTCAGTAAGAAATCCGGCTTCGGTCCCGGTGCGGAAGCCTCGGACTTTTTTGAAGAGGAAGTTCTTAAAGCCATTCATCTGGTAATGGAAAAAAATGAAACCCTAAGACTTCAAGTCCTGCCGGAGCAGATATCCCTCACCATCACCCCCCTGACAGGCCGCTTTCAGGGCGCCGGTGCCGTGCTGGTCTTCAGCCCTCCGGCCTCAGGGGAATAAGGAGCTTTTTATGCGCATTCTTATTGTTGAAGACGACCCCATCAGCCGGATGGTTATGGAAAAAAACCTGAAATCCCTTGGCATTTGTGATCTGGTGGAAAATGGCAGGGAAGCACTGGAGGCCTTTGAAAAGGCTCTTCTGGAAAACAAACCCTATGATCTCATCACCCTGGATATCATGATGCCGGAAATGGACGGGCAGACGGCCTTACAGGAAATCCGGAAAATGGAAGATGAAGAAGGAATTTATGGTCTTTCCGGTGTCAAGGTCATCATGACCACGGCACTGGATGATAAGGATAACATCATGCGGGCCTTTAAATCCCAGTGCGAGGGATATCTCACCAAGCCCATACAGAGACAGAAACTCTTCCAGCTCATGGATGAACTGGGACTTTCGGGTGAACAGGATCAGGCGTAAAACCTTCTGTGAAGGAGCATGCCTTTCCTGCGGGCACCCGTAAGGGGTGCCCCTACGAACCGGAGTCTTGGAATGGATGTATGGGCAGAGAAGGTACCTTCTTCTTCTCTCCAACCGGCTCTGGCTGAGGCTCTCGAAGCCAGAGCTTGTCGAAGCGATGAGCCAAAGTATGCAAGCCTCAAAAGGAAATCACCTTGTCTGCAACCCCACAACCCGTCACAATATCCAGCATGTTGGTTGTGCTGCCAACGGCCTTTTCTTCCGTAAGGCCATAATGTTCCAGACAGGTGCCGCAGACAAGAACATCAACGCCCTCTTCTTCCAGCTCCTTAAGGGCAGTGAGCACAGGAGATTCCTTAACGGCCAGCCTTACCCCACCGTTGAGACAGACAATCCGCCAGAGATCATCCCCAAGCTCCTTCAGGGTAAGGATGAAATTTTTCATCAGTGCGGCTCCCAGTACCACATCCCCATCACCGATGCGGTCTGCGGTCAGCAACACAAGGATTCTTCTTTTCCCTCCCTCCTGTTTTTCGGATTCCCTGATTTCCGGTACAGCCTCCGGCAACCCGCTCCGGGAAACAATTAAAAAATCTGTTCCAGCTTCCTCCAGCACACAGCCGAAACCGGCATTTTCCAGAAACCGTTTCACATTTTCCGCTGCGGCCCGATTATCAACAAGGATTCGAAAATCCTCCGCATCTTTATGATCCACAAGAAAACTCCGGGTAATCAGTACTGGCTGGGGACATGCCTGCCCCCTGCAATCCAGCTCTTTCATGTTCATCTCCCCTCCATGCCATCTTTATAATGATATCAAATCAAGAGAAAAATTCTTTTGTCAAAGACCACCCTTTGATACAAGATAAAAAATTCTGAAATAAACCTCAGACAAACAGAATTTTAAAATACCAGCTTAGGCTTTCTTCCGCCACCATGACAGTAAAGGAAGTAAAATGAAAAAATACAATCTGCCAGCCTTAGCCATCCTTGTTTTTTTTATTCTTCTGCCAGCCTGCGGCGGTAAAAAAGAAATGCCGAAAATACCGGAATGGGAACAGCAGGCCCACCGCTCCGTGCGTCAGGGTAATGCCGCCTATCATAAAGGCTGCTACCTGCTGGCATCCCGGCATTATCAGGCGGCACTGGAGGGATACACCGCCGCAGACAACAGCTATGGCACAGCCCTTGCCTTAAACAACCTGGGTAATGCCTTCCGCATGCGCCATCAGTATGAGGATGCCCTTGCCTGCTATGAAGAAGCCGGACAGCGTGCAGCCCTCCTTGGTGAAACGGACCTTGAAATGTTAAGTTCTGCCAACCGGATTTCCCTGCTTCTTGATATGGACCAACCCGATAAAGCAGCATACTTAATGGAAAAGATTGCAGACAGGGAGGCTTTTCCTGTATTCAAAAGACCGGAAGCAAGGCTTCTGGATCTTTCCACCCGGCAGAAAAAGGCTGAAGAGCTGCTCAAAACTGCACTTCATGGGGCAGGCCCCGATGAAAAAGCAGGGTTATATTTCACTCTTGGAAAGATCATCCTTGAACAGAACCGGGCTGAGGAAGCCAGAGAAGCCTTTACAAAGGCCCTTGCTCTGGACAAAGCAGCAGGACGCTTCGGAGCCACGGCATCGGACCTCATGGCCCTTGCCCGCTGTGAATCCCTGCTTGGAAATGACTTTAAAGCCTATGATGCCGCCCGCAGGGCCATGGAAATATGGGCACTGACCGGAGCGGCCCATGAAGTGGCAGAACATGAAGCTTTTTTTATGGAGCTTTCAGAAAAAAGCGGTGCAGACACAAGCCTCTCCCTGCACTTCATCAAAACATGGCTGGCCGGCAGAGCCATTGCTGGTCCCTGTGACTGAATTCCCCAACCCTTGAACTTTTTTTAAGTATTGGAAAAAACATGAGCGCTGCTGAACCTGCACAGGATACATACGAAAGCGAAAATCTCACCCTTCTCCATCACGGAGAAAAAACCATCTACCTCATAGGCACTGCCCACGTTTCAAGGCAGAGCGCCGACGAAGTTGAAGAAGCCATACGGGCATACCAACCGGACACCGTGGCCGTGGAACTCTGCGCATCCAGATATGAATCCATCCGGTCTCCGGACCGCTGGCAGAACATGGATATCCTTCAGGTCATCCGGGAAAAAAAGGCCTTTCTGCTGCTATCCAACCTCATGCTTGCAGCTTTTCAAAAACGCATAGCCGACCGCATGGATATACGCCCCGGAGAAGAAATGCTCCGGGCCATTGAGGGGGCTGAAAAAACCGGGGCCGCCATTCATCTGGCAGACCGGGAAGTACGCATAACCCTGGCCCGGATCTGGGGGGAAATGGGCTTTTTTGCCAAAAGCAAACTGATTTTTCAGCTCTTGGGCTCCGGCTTTGAGGCGGATACCATTAAAGAAGAAGAAATTGAACGCCTGAAAAACAAAGATGCCATGGCTTCCCTCATGGAAGAAATGGCCGGTGCCCACCCTGTTCTTCAGAAGGTGTTGATTGATGAGAGGGATCAGTATCTTGCGGAAAAAATACGGACGGCTCCGGGTAAAAACATTGTAGCCGTGGTAGGTGCCGGGCATGTTCCTGGCATTGTCAATTACTGGGAAAAAACCATAGACACAGCTCCCCTGGAAACCACGCCTCCGCCGGGGAAAACCGGAAAGATCCTCAAATGGCTGCTTCCTGCTATCATTCTTCTGATCTTTGCCGCAGGTTTTTTTTTCGGGGGAAAGGATACGGGCATTGAAATGATTGCCTTCTGGGTAATTGCCAACGGTATCTTTGCCGGTATCGGTGCTGCAGCCTCCATGGCACACCCCCTCACCATACTCACAGCGGTTGTTGCAGCCCCCCTCACCTCCCTCAACCCCATGGTGGCTGCGGGATGGGTGGCCGGACTCACGGAAGTCTTTCTCAGAAAACCCTGTGTGGCAGACCTCCAGAACTTAAATCAGGACATCACAAGCCTTAAGGGCTTCTGGAAAAATAAAGCCACAAGGATTCTTCTGGTGGTGGTCTTCACCAACCTTGGCAGTTCTGTGGGCACCTTTGTGGCCCTGCCCCTTATGCTCCGGCTTCTGGGCTAGGAAAGCACCCGCACCACCCTGCGGACGGCCCCACTGCGCTGGGGCCGGTTTTCCAAAGCCAAACGGCCTTCGGCGTACAGGCTTATACATTCAGGATACAGCTTCCATTCTTCCCCAAGGCCTCTGCGCTTCACATCCTCGAGACTGTCTCCGGGCATAATGGGAAAGGCAGCCTGCCCCACTATGGGTCCGGAATCTTCGCCGTAATCCACAAAATGCACCGTACAGCCCCCCACCCTGCATCCATGCCTGAAGGTATCTCCATATCCGTCCGTACCGGGAAAGGCAGGCAGCAGGGCAGGATGGATATTCATGATCTTAGGCAGCTCCCCGGGCTTCTGAACCCTGTCTATGAAATAAGGGGAAAGGGTACGCATGAAACCTGCCAGAACAATGAGATCCGGCTCAAAAGGCAGAAGAGCATCCAGCAGCATCCTTTCCGCAGCAGCCCTGCGCATAAAAAAATGCCTTACCTTTTCAGGCTCACTATCTGAGGGAAAAAGATTCTGTTTTTTCAAAATATCCCCAAGATCCAGATCCGAAGGACAGGCGAAAGCTTCTCCTTTATCCTGAAGTATGCTTTTATAATCAACTACAAAATGATCCACACCCATATCAGCAGCCCGGTCCAGCCCCCCTGCACTCAGCCGGTCTGCCCCCACAATACGGACCTCGGCATTAAGGACACCGCTTCTGCATGCATCCATGATGGCCTGGGCGTTACTGCCGCCTCCGGACAATAGAATGGCAAGCCCCAGTTTTTTTTTCATCATTAACCTTTCACAAGCGATCCCAAGAAGCAGATGACAAAAAGAATCCACACTGCTATATCTTTCTATCATGCATGATTTATCCGCTTACGGTTCATGGCGGAATCCATATCCGATTATCATATTTTTTTCCAGACATACGAAAAAACGCACCTTATCTTCAAATGAGGCCGCCATGGAAACCTTTGTTGCAAGACAACCCATCTTCAATCATAAAAAACAGATAGTTGCCTTTGAACTGCTTTTCCGCAACGGTATGAACAATGCCATGCCTGAAATGGACGGAGATCTGGCATCCTACCAGCTAATTGCCAACAGCTTCATGGATATAGGCATGCAAACCCTTACGGAAGGTAAAAAAGCCTTTATCAATTTTACGGAAAACCTTCTGCTACAAAAAATCCCCCTGATGCTGCCCTCAAAGAATACGGTGGTGGAAATCCTTGAAACCGTGCACCCTACGGTGGAAATCATTCAGGCATGCAGGGAAATGGCGGACAAGGGCTATGTGCTGGCTCTGGATGATTTCATCTATACTCCTGAATGGAAAGAACTGGTTGAAATCGCCCATATTATAAAAATAGATTTTATGAATACATCTCCGGAAGAAATCAAAGACTTCATGATATTGGAAACAAAGAGAAAACCCATTTTTCTGGCGGAAAAGGTGGAAACCTATGAGCAGTTTGCCATGGCAGTCTCCATGGGTTTTTCTCTTTTTCAGGGATATTTTTTCTGCAAACCGGAAATTCTCAGGGGCCGCCAGATTCAGGGGCAATACCTCAACCTACTTCAGATAACCGCAGAAAGCGCTATACCGGATATGGATTTTGACCGCATTGAGGCCCTGATCCATAGGGACGTGGGCATTGCCTACACCCTTTTACGCTACATCAATTCCGCCTTTTTCAAAAGGATACGGGAAATCACATCCATCAGGCAGGCCCTTGTGCTACTGGGAACCGATGAAATCCGTCGTTTCATAGCCATCATTACCCTGACAAAATTATGCGGCAACAAGCCCGAGGCCCTGATGAAGGCCTCCTGCATCAGGGCAAGGTTCTGTGAGCGTCTGGGAGTGGCAACGGAAAAACCCGGACTCTCCAGCCAGCTTTTTACCTTAGGTATGTTTTCCCTTCTCGATGCCATCCTTGATGAACCCATGGATAAAATTCTTGGCCAGTTGTCCCTTTCCAAGGATATTGAAAGAGCCCTTTTGGAAAAAACCGGTCCCCTTTATCCCTTCCTCAATCTGGCCGAGGCCTATGAAAAGGGCTCGTGGGATCAGGTACCCAAAGCCCTTGCCGCCATCAATCTTTCGGAAACCCTTGTTCCGGGACTTTATCTGGAAGCCTGTGAGTGGAGCAGAAATCTGACTGCAACTTAAAAAACTGAAGAGAAGGTCAGGCTCTGAATTTTTGAATAAGGTATGTAACATTCCGGAAAATATATGCTCTGTTAAGGAAACAGGCAGCGCCACCATGCAACCCTGGCGGGCTTCATTGACAAGGTGCCAACCGGCCCCTATAGTAGCCTGTAATTAAAATAAACGGGCTGTTTTTCAGTCCGTTTCTTCCTACAAAAAAGATATCAGTAAAGGAGAAACTCCATGGCAGAAGGTGTTCTTGAAATTGGCGATGCGGATTTTGAAAAAGAGGTTCTTCAGTCAGACAAGCCGGTCCTCATTGACTTCTGGGCTCCCTGGTGCGGTCCATGCAGAGCCATGACACCTATTATCGAGGAAATGGCAAAAAAATTTGAAGGCAAGGCAAAAATTGCCAAGTGTAATGTGGATGACAACCCCATTACTCCCGGAAAATTTGATGTCAAAGCCATTCCTACCCTGATTTTCTTTAAAGACGGTAAAATGGTGGAACAGGTCACAGGCATGATGGCCAAACCCAAAATTGAAGAGCTTCTGAACCAGATGATCGGATAAAACATCCATGGATGCAAACACATACGACCTTATCATCATCGGAGGGGGACCTGCGGGTCTTACAGCCGGAATCTATGCCTGCAGGGCCCGCATGAAAACCCTGCTCATAGAAAAGATGATTCCCGGCGGGCAGATCATGATCACGGACTGGGTGGAAAACTACCCCGGTTTTCCCGAAGGCATTGCCGGAGCTGAGCTGGCCGAACGTATCACCGCCCAGGCCAACACCTTTGGCCTTGAAACGGCATATGAGGAAGTTGTAGCCATCCGCCCGGAAGGGGATGTCAAGGAAGTGGTGCTGACGGACAAAAGCCTTTATGCAAAAACCCTGATAATTGCCACAGGAGCCTTTGCAAAAAAACTGGGCATACCCGGAGAAGATGAGTATTACGGCAGGGGTGTTTCCTTCTGCGCCACCTGTGATGCACCCTTTTTCAAGGAAAAAACCGTTGTGGCCATTGGCGGTGGAGATACCGCAGTCCAAGAATCCATTTACCTGACCCGCTTTGTGGACAGAGTCTTCCTTGTCCACCGAAGGGATCAGCTAAGGGCTACACGTATTCTTCAGGAAAGGGTCCTTTCCAACCCGAAAATCACCATGGTCTGGGATTCTGTTCCGGAAGCCATACTCGGGGGAGACCGGGGGCTGGAAGCAGTAAGCATACGCAATGTCAAAACCGGAGAAGTCAGCAGGCTGCCTGCGGATGGGTGCTTTATCTGGATAGGCATCACGCCCCATACCTCATTTATCAAAAACACCCTGGCCACAGACGAATACGGCTTTATTATTGTCAATGAACGAATGGAAACCTCGGTACCGGGGGTCTTTGCCTGTGGAGACGTGCGCAACACGCCCCTGAGACAGGTGGCAACCGCCATAGGCGACGCCGCCATAGCCGCTGTAGCAGCAGAGCACTACATCACAGCCTGAAAAAAATGGCTGAAAGGCAGATTTCCGCCGCCATGGATTTCCAGGGCGGCCTAACGGGCAGGTTGAAAAACCGCAGGCCACCCTGCCGGGCACCCCAAATGTTTTTTCAGGGAATCATGAAATCAAATTTTTTTTCCATCCTTTTAGTTATTTTTCTATGCACCCTGATTGGAGGATGTGGTCTTTTCGGTAAAAAACCGGAAAAAACAGCTCCGGAACTTCTCTTTGAAGGCAGGGATGCCTTTGAAAATGAAAAATACCGCCGTGCCCTGGAAAGCTTCCAGCGCCTGCGGGACTGGTATCCCTTCAGCCAGCACGCCACAGAAGCCACCATCCGCATTGCAGACTCCCATTATGCACTTAAGGAATATGCAGAAGCAGCCGTTGTTTACGCAGAATTTGAACGCCTGCATCCAAACAATGAAGAAACGCCCAGGGCGGTTTTCCAGCTGGCCATGTGCCATTTTGAACGCATGGACAGCATTGACAGAGACCAGACAGCCGCCAGAAATGCCCTTTATATATTCCTGAGACTGCAGGAAGACTATGCAAATTCTCCCTATGCGGCAAAGGCGGGAGAAAAAATCCAGCACTGCCGTGAAAGCCTTGCCGGTGCAGAACTCTCTGTTGCAAGCTATTATTTCAGAACCAAAGCCTTTACTGCGGCAAAAGCCAGGCTAAAAACCCTGATAAACGCCTATCCTGAAACACCCCAGGCCGAAGAGGGCAGACTTCTTCTGAAGAAAATCAGCCAGGTTCTGGAAAAAGCTGAAAAAGAGTAACTTAACTTTAAATACCACACAGCCCTTTACTTCCATCCCGCCTTGGTGTATTGGGTTATGGTTTTGGTATCTTATCCGGCCTCTCCTCCGCTTTAAGGACCGGAATCCGGGAAAATTAAAATCTAAAGCGGATATATGCCTGCATGATTCCATGCATTCTTATCCGTATTTTCTATCAGCAGGGAGAATTCATCATGTCCAAAGAATGTGATATCTGTGGAAAAAAACCCATGGTCGGCAACAACATCAGCCATGCCCACAACGTGAACAAGCGTCGTTTCAACCCCAATCTTCAGAGCGTGCGTGCCGTTCATAATGGTGGCCTCAAGCGTATGAAGGTCTGCACCCAGTGCATCAAATCAGGCCGGGTCACCAAAAAAGGTTGATCTTAGGGGCTGACAGGCTGATTGCCATACCTGTGAACAATCAAAAAAGGGTCCTTGGAAATAACTTCCAGAGACCCTTTTTTACATAATCATCTGCCTTAAAAAAAACTGCTACAGATCCATACGCCGCACATCGGTCACTTCACGGATACGCAAAAGGGCACCCATCACCTTCTCCAGCAGCTCCCTTCCCGTTACACCTACAGTAAAGAAAGTCGTCACATCCATACTTTCACCGGTTTCCGTATGGGCAGAAAGAATATTGGCTCCTGTTTTAGTGACAGCCGTTGCCAGATCCGCCAGCAGGCCCATCCTGTCATTGGAAAGAACCTGTATACGGACAGGATAATATTCAGCACGCTCTCCGGCCCAGTCCACATCCACATAACGATCCGGATTCAGGGTTTTTATGCTGGGACAGTTTTTATGATGCACACTGACTCCCTGTCCCTGGGTAATATAACCCATGACAGGATCTCCGGGAACGGGCTGACAGCACTTGCCGAAACGTACAAGGATATCATCCAGCCCCTTGACCACTACCCCTTCTCCCTTGGGTTTGCGTCGATTACGGCCCGGAATTAATTTCTGAATAAAAGAAGATGTCTTTTTCTCCGGTTCTTCCGAAGGCGCATACCTGCGCAAGACCTGCAACGGGGTGATTTTCCCGTAGCCAACATTGGCTATAAGATCCTCAACCGTTTTAAAATTAAAAAACTGCGCCACCTCCAGCATGGTATCAGTATTAACCAGAGAGTTGAAATTCAGCTTCTGCTTCCGGAAAGCTTTTTCACAAAGCTCCCGGCCCAGGGAAAGGGAACGCTCCTTTTCCTGGTTTTTCACCCACTGGCGGATACGGTTCTTCGCCCGTACGGTTTTAACAAAGTTCAGCCAGTCCTTGCTGGGCGTGTGTCCTTTGGCCGTAATAATCTCAACAATATCACCATTACGCATTTCATAACTGAGGGGCACCATGCGACCATTGATCTTTGACCCGGCGCACTGTTCACCCACCTCAGTATGGATCATATAGGCAAAATCCACGGGCGTGGCCCCTTTGGGAAGATTCTTCACTTCTCCCCGGGGAGTGAACACATAGACCTCGTCCGGAAAAAGATCAATGCGCACATTCTCCATAAACTCATCAGGATCCCGGTATTCTTCCTGATTTTCCACAAGATTCTGTATCCATGCAAAGGCCCGGGCAATATTGGGATCCGCACTCTTTCCTTCCTTGTAACTCCAGTGGGCAGCAATACCGCTTTTGGCCACCCGATCCATATCCCAGGTCCGTATCTGCACTTCTATACGCTCCCCATAGGGACCAATGACAGTGGTATGCAGACTCTGGTACATATTGGGTTTGGGCATACCTATGTAATCTTTGAACTTCTTGGGCAGAGGCCGCCAGAGGGAATGGATCACCCCCAGAGCTTCGTAACACTGGGGCACAGTGTTCAGGATAATTCTGAATGCCGTAAGATCATAAACCTCATCAAGGCTAAGCTTCTGCTGCACCATCTTCTGATAGATGCTGGGAATCTGCTTATACCTCCCCGTCACATCCGCAGGGAGACCAACTTCGTCCATGCGCTTACGGATAATCTCCTGCACCTCATCGACATAATTTGCACGCTCTTCCCTGTCTTTGGCAATGCCCGCCTCAATCTCGGCATAGGCCTCGGGCTTCAGGTAGCGGAAAGCCAGATCGTCCAGCTCATTTTTCAGCTGGTACATCCCCAGCCGGGCGGCTATGGGGGAATAGATGTCCCAGGTTTCCTGGGATATCTTCATGGCCTTGTCTTTCTTCTTATGAAAATGCAGGGTTCGCATATTATGCAGGCGGTCCGTGAGCTTAATCAGAATCACACGGATATCATCGGCCATGGCCAGAATCATCTTGCGGATACTTTCCGCCTGTCTGTGCTCGGAAGTCTGGAAGGGAAGCTTACTGATTTTTGTGACTCCCGCCACAATATGCCCCACTTCCGCACCGAACATCTGCCGGATTTCCTCTTCCGTGGCATGGGTGTCCTCCACCACATCATGGAGAAGACCCGCAGCCACGCTGATCACATCCAACCGGAGATCCGCCAGAATGCCAGCAACCTCAAGGGGATGTGTCAGATATGGCTCACCGGAAAGCCTGACCTGGCCATCATGGACCCGGGCTGAATAAATATAGGCCCTTTCCACCAGATCAATGTCTGCATCCGGATCATAATCGAGAATACTGTCAATGATATCGTTAATACGAATCATGGCCTTCCGTCTCTTTCTATCCCCCGTTCCGTTCAGGCAACCCTTTTTAGCAGCTATTCAGCATCAGTAGGATTTGGAAAAAACCACCCGCCCCATACTTTTTTCCCCACAGAAAATACAGCTTCCCTCCTCTTCAGGAGCATCCAGGGGAATGCAGCGTATGGTAACGGCAAGATCCTTTTTTATGGCTTCTTCGCAGGCCGCATCCCCGCACCAGTGGGCCATGGCAAAGCCCCCGTGAATTTCCGGTTTTTCCGGGTTTTTTGCCGTAAAGAAATCGTAAAAAACTGCTTTATCATCCATATTACAGGTGTGGGTCTTCTGAAAGGCCAGTGCCCTGTCATACAAATTCTTCTGAATGGCATCCAGTGTTTCTGCCACAACCCTTGCAAGATCAACCCTTTTAACGGCACAGCGCTCGCCCGTATCCCTGCGGAACATGAACACCGCATCTTCGGCCATATCCCTCGGACCCATCTCAAGACGCAGGGGAACACCTTTTTTGATCCAGTCCCAGTTTCGACCCGGCATATCCCGGCTGTCAATCTCCACCTCAAGGGATCTGCCTCCATAGTTTTCAAGGCGAAGAAGATCCGCCGTCTCCCGTGTATAGGCAAGAATGGCTTCGGGATCTGCATTTTTGGGGAAAACGGGCAGAAGCACCACATGGGCAGGCGCCACCTTAGGCGGCATGATCACTCCGTCATCATCACCATGGGTCATGATGAGACCACCTATCATACGGGTGGATGCACCCCAGGAAGTGGTCCATGCAAAGGATTCCACACCGTCTGAACCCTGAAAGCGGATATCCGAAGCCTTTGCAAAATTCTGGCCCAGAAAATGGGATGTACCGGCCTGAAGGGCCTTTCTGTCCTGCATCATGGCTTCAATGCAAAAAGTCTCTACGGCACCGGGGAAGCGCTCGGAAGCTGTCTTTACACCCCGGATTACCGGAACCGCCAGCCAGTTTTCCACAAAATCCGCATAAATATCCAGCATGGTCCGCGTGCGCTCCACGGCTTCTTCGGCTGTTGCATGGGCCGTATGGCCTTCCTGCCAGAGGAATTCACTGGTACGCAAAAAGGTGCGGGTCCGCATTTCCCAACGCACCACATTGGCCCACTGATTGATCAGCAAAGGCAGATCCCTGTAACTTGTCACCCAGCGGGAAAAGGAGTCACCGATGATGGTTTCCGATGTGGGGCGCACGATCAGGGGTTCCGCAAGGGGGCCCGCCGGAACAAGGCCGCCATTGGGTCCGGCTTCAAGGCGATGATGGGTCACCACGGCACATTCCTTGGCAAAACCCTCCACATGCTCTGCTTCCTTTTCCAAAAAACTTAAAGGAATAAACAGGGGAAAATAGGCATTTTTCACCCCGGTTTTCTTGAACATACCATCAAGGACCGCCACCATCCGTTCCCAGAGAGCATAACCCCAGGGCTTGATCACCATACAGCCCCGCACCGGTGAATTCTCTGCCATGTCCGAGGCTTTCACCACCTGCTGATACCATTCCGGATAATCTTCCATACGTGTCGGCGTGATCGCCGTTTTTTTATTCTGGCCCATATTTCATCCTGTTTTTACGGTTTTACGCCATTCTTCTTCCAAAACTGCCACTTCCGCCATCAGCACATCCACCAGCTCATCCTCACGGCACTTGCGGACGACTTCACCTTTTCTGAAAAGTATACCCTTACCCATACCCCCGGCAATGCCCACATCCGCTTCACGGGCTTCTCCCGGCCCATTGACCACACAACCCATGATGGCCACCTTTATCGGTGCCATAACTCCCATCAGCCGCTTTTCCACGGCATCCAGAATGGAAAAAAGATCAATGCGGGTGCGGCCACAGGTGGGACAGGAAATGATATCCGGCCCCCGCTGCCGCAAGCCCAGACTTTTAAGAATCTCAAAGCCCACACGCACCTCTTCCACAGGATCACGGGTCAGAGAAACCCGCAGGGTATCTCCTATACCCTCGGACAGGAGCATACCTATACCCAGGGCACTTTTCACCACTCCCGGAAAAAGCCCCCCAGCTTCTGTCACCCCCACATGCAGCGGATAGTCACAGCGTTTTGACAAAAGCCGGTAAGCAGCCACGGTTCTCGGTACATCCGAAGCCTTCAGGGAAATTTTTATGTCCCCGAAGCCCTGTTTCTCGAGGATGGCCACATGCCCCAGGGCACTTTCCACCATGGCATGAGGAGTAGCCCCCCCATAGCGGGCCATCAGATCCTTCTCAAGGGAACCGCCATTCACACCGATACGGATGGGAAGTCCTTTGTCCTTTGCCGCTGCCACCACTTCCCGTACATGGATTTCTGATCCTATATTACCGGGATTAATGCGCAGGCCATCACATCCAGCATCCGCAGCAGCCAGAGCAAGCCGATGGTCAAAGTGAATATCCGCCACCAGGGGAAGATCCGTCTGTTTTCTGATTTCCGAAATAGCTCTGGCGCTCTCCATGTGGGGAACAGCCACACGGACAATCTCACAACCGGCTTCGCCAAGCTTCTGGATCTGAGCGACGGTGGAAGCCACATCTTCTGTGAGGGTATTGGTCATGGACTGCACGCTGATGGGAGCGTCTCCCCCCAGTTCCACAGATCCAAGTTGCAGTTTCCTGGTCAGCCTGCGCTGCATCGGAATGGTCACAGCAGTGGAAGATTCCATGTTTTCCAAAAAAAACTCCCTGCGGCAATGCCGTTTTTCTATATTTAAAGGCAGGATGCTAAAAAAACTTTTTCTGCATCACAGTAATTTCTGGTAATAACAGAGGCATCGGTGAAGTGCAAGAAGCCACAGTGGTCATATCCCATCACCTTGCAATAAAACGTCATCCATCCCTTGCGTACGGATGACCCTCTGGAGAGGAAACAAGTGAATTTTTTTCTATTTACCCTCCGCTGCATTCTGGAACTTCTGATTCTTTTCAGCCTGTGCTTCTGCCTGCGCTTTGTATACCATCTTCAGAATCTGCCACAGGAGCCGGAGCTGAGCCTTGCACGGATACTGGAAACCGGCATCCTGCCCGTGGTTACACGGAACTCACTGCACTCCTATTATATCTATAATGGAAACGAAATGGGATTTGAATATGAGCTGGTAAAAACCCTGGCAGACCAGCTGGAATTAAAACTTGATATCGAAGTGGCAGACAGCATGGAGGAGATGGAAGAGGCTCTGTCTCAAGGCAGGGCAGCCATTGCCATACCCGGTGTACCTGTTCAGGAACAAAGCCTTTTCCGGACCACCCAGCCCTATATGCATATGGAGCTGGAACTCGTCGTTCACCGCAGCAACATCCAGGTTCAATCAAAGGAAGATATAGAGGGAATGCGCATCCATGTTCCCACAGGCTCCGACAGCTATATACTGCTCCGGCATCTGCAGGATGATGGTCTGGATATTGAGCTTGTGGAAGAAAATCTCTTAGCAGAAGAACTCTTTGCAAAGGTTGCTGCCCGGGAGATTGAAGGAACGGTCATCCCCGGCCATATGGCCCGCCGCTACCAGCGCTACTACCCCCAGGCCCTCCCTGCCTTTACCCTGGGCAGACCTGCGCCCTTTGTCTGGATGATACATCCCGAAGCCCACAGACTCCATTACACCATCAACCGCTTTTTTGACAACATTCTGAAAGACGGGATCTTTGAGACCCTTTACAACCACCACTACAGAAATCTGGATCTCTTTGACTACGTGGATCTCATGCGCTTCCATAACAGACTAAAAACAAGGCTTCCCAGATACCAGCATCTTTTTGAAAAATATTCTGAGCTGCATGGCTTTGACTGGCGACTCATTGCAGCCCAGTCCTATCAGGAATCCCATTTCAACCCATGGGCCCGCAGCCATGCCAATGCCAGAGGACTGATGCAACTGATGCCAAGGACGGCCCGCAGTCTTGGAGTCACCAATGTCCATGACCCTGAGCAGAGCATAGAGGCCGGTGTCCGCTACCTTAAAAATCTCCACAATATTTTTTACCTCGCAGAAGAACCCCACCGCACCTACAAGGCCCTGGGGTCCTACAATGTGGGTCAGGGCCACATGTACGATGCCCGAGCCCTGGCCCGACGCTTCGGGCTGGACCCCAACCGCTGGTACAACATGGAAAAAATGCTGCCCCTGCTGGAGAAAAAAGAATACTATAAAGATGCTACCTACGGATACTGCAGGGGATCGGAACCTGTTATTTACCTTAAAAAAATCATGCTTTATTACGATATTATCCGCCACAAAAGCCTGCTGGAATCCCGCAAACTGCCTCCGGAATAAAAAAAGCAGGGGAAAACTATCTCCCCTGCCCGTAAACTCCCTGCTCTCTCACCACAGCTACATGGCCCTACAAAAAAATCAGACACCACCCACAAAGGGATTAAAACGCTTTTCACTGGCAATGGAGGTATCCGGTCCATGCCCGCAGCATACCCGCATTTTGTCGCCCAAAGGAAAAAGACGCTCCCTTATGCTGGAAATTAAGGTGTTATAGTCTCCCCCGGGCAGATCCGTCCGACCTATGGACCCTGCAAAAAGGGTGTCCCCCACAAAAACCACGTCTTTTCCTGCAAAGGACAGTCCGCCCCTTGAATGGCCCGGTGTATGAATCACCTTCAGAACCTCTTCACCGAAACGAATTTCCTCACCACCTTTAAGGGGCAGGTCACAGGGCGGGGAATTTTCCGCCCGAAGCCCAAAGGACATGGCCATGGTGGAAAGCTGTCCCAGCATGGGAGCATCCTCAGGATGGATGCAGATTTCAGCCCCTGTCACCTCTTTCAGCCTGCGGTTGGCAGCCACATGGTCAAAGTGGCCATGGGTGTTAAGAATATATTTTACCGTAAGCTTTTCATTGGCAAGGGCCATAAGGATGCGATCACCCTCATCACCCGGATCTATGACCACTGCTTCCCGTGTCTTCTCACAGGCAGCAATAAAACAATTGGCCATAATGGGACCTACAGCCAGGGATTTGATCATCATAACTTGCCTCCCCTTCCTTTTTCAGTTTTCCGTTATTCAGCCTGACAAGCAGACTTTCTACGGGTTTTCCTGCGTCCCTTCAATGCCGCTTTCTCTGTGCTTGCGGATACTGTCCAGAATACCATTGACAAAGCCACCGGAATCCCTTGTACCGAATTTTTTGGCAAGGTCAATGGCCTCATTGATGGATACCTTATCCGGTATCTCTGGCAGATAGAGCATTTCAAAAACAGCCATACGCAGCACATTCCGGTCCACCCTGCCCATGCGGGGAATACGCCAGTTACTGGAAAACTGTTCTATGGTACGATCCAGCACTTCCCTGTGATCCAGAATTCCCTGCACCAGAGTCTCAAACAGGTTAATGGTAGTATCTTCAGGGATAAATGAATGACAGAAGAGATTTTTCATATGCCCTGAATAATCTCCCCGAAGATCCATTGAGAACAGCAACTGCAAGGCCTGCTCCCTCGCCCTACGCCGGTATCCCATCAGGCTTTATCCACCACATCCATAAGGTTTGCCATCTCAAGGGCAGCCACAGCAGCATCAAAGCCTTTATTACCAGCTTTGGTTCCGGCCCGCTCTATGGCCTGCTCAATGGTATCCGTTGTAAGGATGCCGAAAATCACAGGAACACCCGCTTCCAGCATCACCTGGGCAATACCCTTGGCCGCCTCTCCCGCCACATAATCAAAGTGGGGGGTAGCACCACGGATAACAGCTCCCAGACATATCACCGCATCATAGCAGCCCTTGGCAACAAGCTTTTTTGCAACCAGGGGAACTTCATAGGCACCAGGGGTTTTTACAATATCAATGGAATCCTCCGATGCCCCGTGCCGTACCAGAGCATCCACGGCACCACCTACAAGGCGTTCTGTGATAAAATCATTAAACCGGGTACTGATAATGGCAAAACGCTTGCCATCGGCCCTCAGATGGGCCTCCAGAATTCTTGGCATTTTTTTCTCCTTATATGTCCAGAGGACCTCAGGCATTCTTATCCATCAGGGTAAGCAGGTGGCCCATTTTCAACTTTTTACACTCAAGGTAGCAGCGGTTCACATCATTGGACTCAATTTCTATGGGAACCTGCTCCACAATACGCAGACCATAACCTTCAAGGCCCACCATTTTTTTGGGATTATTGGTAATAAGCCGCATTTCCCGGATACCCAGATCCACAAGAATCTGTGCTCCAATACCGTAATCACGCATATCCGGCTTAAAGCCCAGCTTCACATTGGCATCCACCGTATCCATACCCTCATCCTGCAGATTATAGGCCTTGAGTTTATTCACAAGACCTATACCCCGGCCCTCCTGACGGATATAGAGAAGAACACCACAGCCATCATCTTCCATCATTACCATGGCTTTGCGCAATTGATCTCCGCAGTCACAGCGCAGGGAACCAAAAATATCTCCGGTGAGGCATTCGGAGTGCACCCGCACAAGAACCGGCTTTGCCGGATCTATCTCACCTTTGATAAAGGCTATATGCTGAAAATCATCAATGGCATTTTCATAAACAACGGTACGGAACTCACCTGCAAAGGCAGTGGGAACCCTGGCCTCCACCTGACGTTTAACAAAGGTTTCCGTACGCAGCCTGTAGGCAATAAGATCCGCAACGGTACAGATACCTATGCCGTGCTCTTCACTGAACCTCTCCAGAGAAGGCATACGGGCCATGGTTCCGTCATCATCCATTATCTCGCAGATCACACCGGCAGGCTCCAGACCAGCAAGACGGGCAAGGTCCATGGAACCCTCAGTCTGGCCGGAACGGACAATCACACCACCATCTTTGGCCCGAAGGGGGAATATATGCCCCGGACGCACAAGATCCCTGGGTTTGGCTTCTTTTTTTACCGCCGCCAGAATGGTGGTAGCCCTGTCTGCTGCGGAAATACCTGTGGTGACCCCTTCCCTGGCTTCAATGGAAACCGTGAAACCCGTGCCAAAGGGAGAAGTATTGTTACCCACCATCATGGGCAGATCCAGGGCATCACATTTTTCCGCTGTCAGGGAAAGGCAGATCAGGCCACGCCCATATTTTGCCATAAAATTAATAACTTCAGGAGTAACCTTTTCTGCGGCAATGGTCAGATCACCCTCGTTTTCCCTGTCTTCATCATCGGCCAGAATAACCATTTTCCCGGCCCTGATATCCTCAATGGCCTCTTCTATCGATATTTTCGGCATAAAACCTTTGCCTCCCTCTTGGTGCTTGCTTAAAGCCCTTGTAAGAATCCGGGTAATTTTCTACAGAAACCCGTTTTTTGCCAGAAAAGAAAGATCAATACCGGAAGATGCCGGCTTTTTCTCCCCTGCACCACCGGGCATTGTGATGAAACGCTCTATATATTTTCCCACAATATCCGTTTCTATATTCACGCTTTCTCCCACTTCCCTGACAGCCACAGTGGAAAGCCCTGCGGTATGGGGGATAATGGAAACAGAAAAACGATCTTTATCACAGGTATTCACCGTCAGGCTGGTACCATCCACAGCCACAGATCCCTTGGGAATCAGGTAGCGTGCAAGGGAAGCCTCAACACCTATGGTGATAATAATGGCATTGCTCCGGCTCTCCCTGTGAAGAATCCTGCCTTCACCATCCACATGGCCCGTTACAATATGCCCGTCCAGACGGGATGAAAGGGTCAGAGCCCTTTCCAGATTCACCCGCTCACCAACTCTTGCAATTTTAAAACGGGATCGCATGACGGTCTCGGGAGCCACATCCACAACAAAACGCCTGCCAGCCAGATGCACGGCTGTCAGGCAGGCACCGTTTACGGCAATACTGTCTCCGATGCGGGTACCGGTAAGGTCAAAATCCGCCTCCACGCTCATCCGCCGACCCTCTCCGGCCGCAGTAAGCTCCCGGATAGTGCCCATTCCTTCAATAATTCCCGTAAACATTTATGCTCCTTAAAGAAAACGTAACTGTTCAGCACAGTTTTCCAAGTCCATACCTGCAAGACAGATGCACAGGCCCCAGGCTATTTGCCCGTGACGCAATCTTATTCGGGATACCCTTCCACACGGATATCTTCTCCACAGGAAAAAACCTCCATACCCGAAAGGGTCATACACTGGGCCATACGCTCAGGACCGGGACCATCCAGCACAGGAATACCATCCCCGCCAAGGATTTTTGGAGCATAAAAAAACACCACCTGATCCACAACACCACTTTTAAGGGCCGATGCAGCCACTCGCCCCCCTCCCTCAATAAGAAGACTCTGAATCCCCTGTTCCGCCAGAAGGGGCATCAGAGCCTTAAAATCCAGCCTGCCATCACTGCCTGAAGGAGCCTCAAGAATCCGGACACCCAGATCATAAAAAGGCTGCTTCCGGGATTCTGCAACTCCTTGAGCACAGACAAGCAAGGTAGCAGAATCACTTTTCTGGCGCAACACTCTGGCCTCGGGGGAAAGATCCAGGCTGGATGCCAGCACAATGCGTAAAGGGTCCCTGCCGCCACCCTCGGGCAGTCTGCAGGTGAGACTGGGGTCATCCGCCCGCACCGTGGCACTGCCCACCAGAATGGCATCCAGCCGCTGCCGCAGATGCCTGTGGCACCACTGCCTGGCCTCCGGACCCGTCACCCACTTTGAATCACCACTGCGGGTAGCAACACGGCCGTCAAGGGTCATTGCACACTTCAGCACCACCCAGGGCAGACCCGTTTCCACCTTTTTAATAAAAGGAGCATTGAGCTTTCTGGCCTTGCCTTCACAGACCCCCGTATCCACAATCACACCGGCTGAACGCAGACGATCCATACCCCCTGCTGCTTTGGGATTGGGATCTTCCATGGCAATTACCACACGCCTGATCCCTGCATCCAGAATGGCCTGGGTACAGGGCGGAGTTTTTCCAAAATGGTTACAAGGCTCCAGGGTAACATAAATGGTGGCTCCCTCAGCCGCAGCTCCGGCGGCTTTCAGGGCATGAACCTCCGCATGGGGACCACCGTAGGCCATATGCCAGCCTTCCCCCACAGTCTCACCGTTCCGGACCACAACAGCACCCACCAGCGGGTTGGGGGATGTTCGGCCACTGCCCTTCAAGGCCAGCTCAAGGGCCCTTTCCATGAAGAAGTCATCTTCATTCATGCTTCTTTTTCCCGTATGAGAAGGGATTTCAGCTCTTCCACAAAGTCATTCACATCTTTAAATTCCCGGTAAACGGAAGCAAAGCGCACATAGGCAATGGCATCAAGGTCATGGAGTTTATGCATCACCCTTTCTCCCAGAATTCTGGAAGAGATTTCCTTTTCTCCGGATTCCCTCAGATCCCTCTCCAGCTCGTCAATGAAGCCTTCTATGGTATGCATGCTCACATTGCGTTTTTCACAGGCCCTGAGAATGCCACTGCGCAGCTTTTCCTTGCTGAACTGTTCCCTGCGACCGTCTTTTTTGACAATCATCATGGGAATTTCCTCAATCTGCTCATAGGTGGTGAAGCGACGGGTACAGCTCAGACACTCACGCCGTCTTCGGATCATGGTGCTATCCTTGCTCAGGCGGGAATCAATGACCTTGTTATCCCCTTCTCCACAAAACGGACACTTCATCGGGACTCCTTTTACCTTCTTTAAAACCAGGCTCTGCAGACATTACGGATGCATACTTTTCTAACAAATTTCTACAGAAGGCTTCTGCGCCTTAAAAGTACAGCTCTGTTATGTCAGAAAGAACCAAAGCAGCAATATAACCGCTGCCTGAAATTTCAGTCTAAAGCTATCTGCTGACAAGGAATCCCAGCCTCTTCCAGCATTTCAAGAGCCAAGGGATCTGCATAGCCTTCTTTATAATATACTTCCTTAATACCAGCATTGATAAACATACGGGCACAGATAGAACACGGTTGAGTAGTGCAGTAGAGGGTGGCTCCTAAAATAGAAACCCCGTGCCGGGCAGCCTGAATAATAGCATTCTGCTCCGCATGCAGACCTCTACATATTTCATGCCGCTGCCCGGAAGGCACCCCCAGTTGCTCACGCAAGCATCCTTTTTTTTGCCCACAATGCATAAGCCCTGTCGGAGCACCATTATAACCAGTTGTTAAAATCCGCCGATCCTTCACCAGAATGGCACCCACGGCCCTGCGCAGACAGGTGGATCTACATGCTACAAGAGTAGCAATATCCATAAAATACGCATCCCAGGACGGCCGGTCTTCTGTCATCACACCCCCTTTTATCTTAAACCATCAGTACTTAAACAGAGGAAAACCATCCGTAAGGGCCGCCACTTCCCTGCGTATGGAAGCTATCTTCGCTTCATCGGAGGGATTTTTCACGCAATCGGCAATCCAGGAAGCAATGGTCTGCATTTCTTTAACACCCATACCGCGGGTGGCCAGAGCTGCCGTACCAATGCGGATACCCGAAGTAACAAAGGGACTGCGGGTTTCAAAGGGTACGGTATTCTTGTTAACAGTAATACCCGCCTGCCCCAGCACCGCTTCGGCCTCTTTACCCGTAATACCGATATTGGTGAGATCCACCAGCATCAGATGGTTATCCGTGCCGCCGGACACCAGATTAAGACCCGCATCCATCAAAGAAGCAGCCATGGCAGCAGCATTTTCCACCACACGCATCTGATATGCTTTAAAATCATCAGACAAAGCTTCTTTGAAGGCCACAGCCTTGGCTGCGATGACATGCATCAGGGGGCCACCCTGAATGCCGGGGAAAATCTGCTTGTTGAAAACGGCAGCCTTATCTTCACCCGCCAGAATCAGTCCACCACGGGGTCCCCTCAGGGTTTTATGGGTGGTACTGGTCACCACAGTGGCATGGGGAATGGGAGAAGGATGCACGCCTGCGGCCACAAGACCTGCGATATGGGCCATATCCACCATCAGAAAGGCATCTACGGATGCGGCAATGGCGGCAAAACGCTCAAAATCCAGAATACGGGGATAGGCGCTGGCTCCGGCAACTATCATCCGGGGCCGGAATTCTTCGGCCTGCTTCTGAAGGGCATCATAATCAATGCGCCCCGTTTCCCTGGCAACCCCGTAATGGTTAAAATTGTATAACCTGCCGGAAAAATTTACAGGAGACCCGTGGGTAAGATGGCCGCCGTGGGAAAGATCCATGCCGAGAATTTTATCCCCCGGCTCCAGAAGGCCGAAGTAACAGGCCATGTTAGCCTGGGAACCGGAATGGGGCTGCACATTGGCATACACGGCACCAAAGAGCTCCTTTGCCCTTGCAAGGGCAAGGTTTTCCGCCTCATCCACAAACTCGCACCCGCCATAATAACGCTTGGCAGGATAGCCCTCGGCATACTTGTTGGTCATGATGCTGCCCTGGGCAGCCATAACCGCGGGACTTACAATATTTTCAGAGGCGATCAGCTCCAGACTGCCCTGCTGACGCCCAAGCTCCCTTGCCATGGAATCGGCAATTTCCGGATCAACCGCACGAATGGTATCCATATCCACTTTTTTCTCCATCACTTGAAGGGTTCACAGAATCCCTGATTAAATTGATCCAGCCGCACCTGATGACGTCCGCCCTCAAAGGGCGTATCCAGCCATGCATCCACAATGGCACAGGCCAGCACATCCCCCAGTACCCGCCCGCCAAGAACAAGGATGTTGGCATCGTTATGACGACGGCACATACCAGCGGCAAAAAGGTCATTACAAAGGGCCGCCCTTACACCGGGAAAACGGTTGGCAACCATGCTCATGCCAAGGCCACTTCCACAAAGAAGAATCCCCCGCTCGGCACGACCTTCGGAAACAGCCCTGGCCACCTGTATTCCATAATGGGTATAATCCACGGAGTCCCTGCCATGGGTTCCCATGTCTTCGGTATCCAGTCCCCGGGATTTCAGATGTGCCATTACAATGGCCTTAAGATCCACTGCGGCATGATCGCTGCCCAGCAGAATGGCTTTTTTCTCTGTCATAGATTGCCTCTTTTGCTGCCGGAACCTGAAACCATACACAGACAGGCATTGGTACCACCAAAACCGAAGGCATTGGTCAGCGCCCCTCTTACCGCCTGTCTTCTGGCCAAGTTCGGGATATAGTCAAGGTCACATGCGGGATCCGGATTTTTCAGATTCCTTGTGGGGGGAAGTACACCATGGAAAAGTGCCATGGCACTCACCCCTGCGGCAAAGGCACCCGCCGCCCCCAGAAGATGGCCGGTCATGCTTTTCACGGCACTTATGGCAAGCCTGTCCGCATGGGTCCCGAAAACATGGCGGATGGCCCTTGTTTCACATACATCATTCAGGGGAGTCCCCGTACCATGGGCATTCACCCAGTCTATCTCTTCCGGAGAACGCCCCGCATCCTTCAGGGCTTCCTGCATACAGGCGGCCATCCCCTGACCTTCCGGCTCAGGAGCCGTAATGTGGTAGGCATCGCATCCGGCACCATAACCCTCTATACAGGCATAGATACGGGCACCCCGGGCCTCTGCTTTTTCCAGATTCTCCAGCACAAGAAAACAGGCACCTTCTCCCACCACAAAACCATCCCTGTCCCTGTCAAAGGGACTGCTGGCACTTTCCGGTGTATCATTGCGGGTGGAAAGGGCCTTCATTGCTGAAAAACCCGCAAGACATACAGGGCTGATAACCGCCTCACTGCCTCCGGCCAGCATCACATCCGCATAACCATCCCGGATTCTGCGAAAGGCCTCACCCACGGCATGGGCTCCGGCGGCGCAGGCCGTGGCATAGGTAAGATTTGGCCCCTTAAGCCCCAGATGCATGGCCACCATACCTCCGGCCATATTGCCTATGAAATGGGGAATCAGAAAGGGACTGACCCTCCCCGGCCCCCTTTCCGCAAGGATACGGAAATTTTCCTCCATGACTTCCAGGCCACCTATACCACAACCAGCATACACACCGGTTCTTCCGTCAAGGGTCCAGCCTTCCGGCATGGATGCATCCTCAACGGCCATGCGGGATGCGGCAAGGGCATAGGCCATAAAAAGCGGAGTACGCCTGGCTTCCTTCCTTGCAAGATAATCTGCGGCGGAAAAACCCTTCACCTCTCCTGCTATGGTAACGCTCTGACCCTTTGTGTCAAAACGGCTTATCTGCCCGATACCGGAACGACCCTGCACAAGGCCCTCCCAGCTTTCAGAAAGATTAAGCCCAAGGGGAGAAACCATACCGATGCCCGTTACCGCAACCTTCTGCAGGGTACGGATATTTCCGGCTCCCATTACAGGGCGTCCAGAAATTCTATCACGTCTTTTACCTTGCGCAGCTTTTCCGCCTGCTCATCGGAAATATCCACATCAAAGATATCTTCCATGCTCATCATCAGCTCCACAAGATCCAGAGAGTCAGCCCCCAGGTCCTCCACAAGGGAAGCCTCGGGAACAACCTCGTCAATATCCACATCCAGCTTTTCCGCAATAACCTTACGAACCTTATCCTCAACGGACATGATATCTTTCCTTTCCTCTTAACCCAAAAAGGGAGCTGCAAAAAAAACGTCCCTGCCCACAAGCCTCTCCGGAAAAAGAAAAGGGGTGAAGCATTCCCCTTGGTACACGGGAAAAAACACTCCGGACCCCCTCCTTTCCCTGCCTTTTCTCCGATTTTAAAAAACCGGATCAGGCCTCCATTTCCGCCATAACACTGCGTCCTTTATAGGTACCGCAGCTTCTGCAGGCAGCATGGGACTGTTTTGCTTCGCCGCACTCAGGACAGGCAGAAACATTGACTCCAGCCGTTTTTTTATGGGTCCGGCCCTTGTCTCTTCTTGACTTGGATACTTTTCTCTTAGGTACAGCCATATCAATCTCCTGAAATAATTTACATTTTTTAATAAACAGCCCACAACACCCACAAAACCGCGACATGATAGCTGTTTTCCTATGAGAATTCAACGGATGCTGTCAAGTTTTTTCCTATCCCCCCTTGTCCACAGAGGACAGCCTGTGTTAATTCTCTTTTTTCATGCGCCTCTCTGGCGCATTCCGGGCCTTTCAGGCAAAACCAAAAAACCGAGGTTCATCGTGACAGACACCATTATTACCCGCTTTCCGCCAAGCCCTACGGGATACCTCCATGTGGGGGGTGCCCGAACTGCCCTTTTCAACTGGCTCTATGCCCGGAAAACCGGAGGAAAATTCATCCTGCGCATTGAGGATACGGATACCCTGCGCTCCACCGAAGAATCCGTCAAGGCTATTTTCGAAGGACTGGAATGGCTGGGCATAGACTGGGACGAAGGTCCCTTCTACCAGACAAAACGTTTTGACATCTATAAAAAGTATCTGGACAAGCTCCTTACCGAAGAAAAAGCCTACTGCTGCACCTGTTCTGCCGAGGAAGTAGAAGCCATGAGGGAAAAAGCCAGAGCTGAGGGCCGCAACCCCATGTATGACGGCACCTGCCGCCATAAAAAACTTCCCCCACAGCCCGGTGCCGTAGTCCGCCTTCTCACTCCGGATACGGGCAGCACCCGCATTGATGATGTGGTCAAAGGTCCCATCTCCATACCCAATACAGAGATCGATGATTTTATTCTCTGCCGCAGCGACGGTGTGTACACCTATAATTTTGCCGTGGTCATTGATGACCTCACCATGGACATCAGCCACGTCATCCGGGGAGATGACCACGTCAGCAACACACCCAAACAGATTCTCATTTATAAAGCTCTGGATGCCCCCGTGCCGAAGTTCGGCCATGTACCCATGGTACTGGGTCCGGACCGTGCCCGGCTTTCCAAGCGCCATGGTGCCTTAGGCGTCATGGAATACAAAAAAATGGGTTTTCTCCCGGAAGCCCTGCTCAACTACCTTGTCCGCTTAGGCTGGTCCCATGGGGATCAGGAGTTTTTCACCATAGAAGATATGAAAGAGCTTTTCACTCTGGAAGCCATAGGCCGCTCTCCCGGAGTGTTTGACGTGGACAAGCTGACAGCACTCAATGCAGAGCACATGCAGAAGAAAAGCCCTGCTGAACTCCTTCCCCTGCTTCTGGAGCAGATGACAGCCCTTGGCATCCCCCATGAACCGGAAGATCCGAGACTGCCTGCCATCATTGCCCTGCTGCAGCCCAGAAGCAAGACCCTTGTGGAAATGGCAGAGCAGACGGAAAGCTTTTTTGTGGCCCCGGCCACTTATTGTGAGGTTGCCGCCAAAAAGAATTTTAAAGCCGGCAGTGTCGATGTCCTTAAAAAGGTGGAAGAAAAACTCATGGCAGTGGAAGAAGACTCTCTGGAAGCCATGGAGTCCCTGCTGCACAGCGTCTGCGAAGAAATGGATCTCAAGCTTGGCAAGGTCGGCGGCCCCCTCAGGGTGGCCCTCACTGGCAAAGGACAAAGCCCCGGCATGGGAGAAACCCTTGCCCTGCTCGGAAAAGAACGCAGCCTGCCCAGAATAAGGGCAGCCATCACCCATCTGGAAAAAACCTGAAAAACATAAGGGCCTGTATTTTTTTCTTGACACAGGCCCTCTTTTTCTCTAGTCTATTTCTCGTTTGCAGAGGGGTCGTCTAATGGTAAGACTACGGACTCTGACTCCGTCTATCGGGGTTCGAATCCCTGCTCCTCTGCCACTTAAAAATTAAGGACTTACAGCATAATGCTGTGGGTCCTTTTTTTATTGTTTTAAAATTATCCCGATTTTTAATCTGGCACAACGAATACCCAGATACCACAACCATCCCTTCAATTCTTAAAAAGCACTCCTAAGGCAGATTTCCAGTATCCTAAAAAAAGAAGAACACCACCCACCATCGAAAAAAAATTCCCCATCCCTACCTAAAATTACTGGAATTACTCATCCATTCCCCCTTGAATCTTGACCCCCGCCCCATGCTTGTGCATAAGGTGAAAAAATGTTTTCCTGCAAAAAAAGCCCTGAGCTTCATCCATTACTATATATGGGCTGCACCATGGCAGCAGGCCTGATCAACAGGGGACAAAAGGAGTTTCCTATCATGCTAAAACTTAAAAAAATCAAAACCAACACCATGATCCGTGGCATAAAGGGTAGTGAATTTGTAAAGGCCGTTCAGAAGCAAGCGGATTTATGAATACGGAAAGTAACGAAACAAGGCAAAACCCTTGCAAAGGAAAAAACATATGCTGAGAACCTTTTCCATTAAAAATCTGAGTGTTTTTTCAGAAGCAAAACTGCACTTTTCTCCGGGCCTGAATGTCCTTATCGGAGAAAACGGCTGCGGCAAATCCCACCTTCTTAAAACCGCCTATGCGGTCATGGCGGCCAGTGCGGAAGAAGGCAGAAAACCAGGCGGGGAAAGCCCTTCTAAAACCACCCTGCAAAAAATCCTTGCCGATAAACTCATCCATGTGCTGCGTCCGGAGTCCCTTGGCCGTATCGCCCGAAGAAAGCAGGGCAAGGAACGTTGTGAACTTTCCTTTTCCTTTGCGGACAAGACCCTGGACTGCGCCTTTCATTTTTCGTCTTCCAGCCGCTCTGAGGTACAGCTTACAAAGCTTCCTGAAATCTGGCAGGACAAGGCCCCGGTCTTTCTCCCTACACGGGAACTCATGACCCTTTACCCCAATTTTGTTTCCGTCTATGAGAACCATTATCTGGAGCTGGAGGAAAGCTGGCGGGATACCTGCATTCTCCTTGGAGCCCTTGCCTTAAAAGGGCCAAGGGAAAAAAAGGTGGCAGAACTCCTTGCCCCCCTTGAAAAAGCCATGGACGGCAAAGTGCTGCTGGATCAGAACGGACGCTTTTATCTTCAGCGCACAGGCCAGGGCCGCATCGAAATGAGCCTTGTGGCCGAAGGTCTGCGAAAGCTTGCTATGGTCTCCCGCCTCATCGCCACGGGAACCCTGCTGGATAAGGGTTGTCTTTTCTGGGACGAACCCGAAGCCAGCCTCAACCCCAGACTGATACGCCTTGTGGCGGAAGTGATGATAAGCCTTGCGGAAAACGGCATCCAGATTTTTGCGGCCACCCATTCCCTTTTCCTTTTAAAGGAACTGGAAGTTCTCAGCAGGCAGAAAAATAAGTCTTTTCCTCCCCACAGGTACTTTGCCCTCTCCCTGAAGGACAATGAAGTGAGCGTGGAGCAGGGGGAAAGCCTGGATACCCTTCAGACCCTTGTGCTGCTGGATGAGGAGCTGGCCCAGTCCGACCGCTTCATGGAAACGGAGGCATAGCATGACAGACTGGCAGGAGGGCAGCCTCACATTCCGTTTTCCTGAGGGCATGAGGGTTTTTAAATACGATGACAGCACCTTTTACCGCAAACAGTTCCACGCCGCCTTTGGAGGCAACAAGGCCCTTGATTTTATCCTGATGGAAAAAGGCCAGACCTGGCTGATGGAGGTCAAGGATTACCGGGGAAGATCCCGAACCAAGGCCCTGGATCTTGCGGATGAGCTGGCCTTCAAGGTGTGGGATACCCTGGCCGGGCTGACCGTGGCCCAAAATACTGCCAGCGATGGGGATGAAAAAGAGCTTGCCGTGCTTGCCCTTGCTAAAAAACGTTTCCGCATCGTGCTGCATCTGGAACAGACAAAAAATCCGTCAAAGCTTTTCCCCCAGGCCGTTGATCCTGCCAATCTGCTGATAAAAATGAAGCAGAAACTGAAAGCCATAGATCCCCACCCCCGCATTGTAAATCAGGCCCGCCTGAAAACAGATCTGCCCTGGGATGCTTTGGAGTGAAAAAATAATCCATTATCGCACAACGCCACAGGGATGTGCTGGAAGGTACATTTCAGCAGTCTGAGTTTGCCGCAGACTTAACCCAGGTGGCTTCCGGTAAAGCGCCTGAAGAATATCAGAATCCTGAAAAGTTTTTCTCCCGAACCTTCATCACAGAGGGAATGAGGCTTCTCCTTCTTTCCGTGGCAAAACGGCTTTCCGGCATGGGAGGCGATCCTGTCATCCAGCTCCAGACCTCCTTTGGCGGCGGCAAGACCCACCCCCTTATTGCCGTGTTTCATCTGGCCAAAAGCCTTGTACCCGCAGACAGGCTCAAAGGGATTCCGCCCATTCTGGATGAGGCGGGAATCCTCACCCTTCCCAATGCTAAAATTGCGGTGATCGACGGCATCAAATTTTCCCCTAGCAAGCCCCGTATCTACAAAGGGCAAAAGGTGGCCACCCTCTGGGGAGAGCTGGCCTGGCAGCTTTTAGGAAAAGAAGGCTATGCCATGGTTGCAGAAAGTGACGCAGAAGGCACTTCTCCGGGCAAATGGAAAGCCGCATCAAAGGCATTTCAGAAAACGAAATCCTGCGCCCCCTTCTGCAAAAAAGGCTGTCTTCCCTCTTTGGCCGCAGGCATCTTTTTTCCGGCATCCATGTGTTCACACCATCGGGTGATGTTCCCGATGATTACGGTGACGGCCCCCGCCTTGTGGTGCTGCCCACCTCTGCTGGATACAGCAGCAGCGCAAACAGCCCCGCCCGTGATGCCGCCGAGACCATCCTTCGCAAACGGGGAGATCAGCCAAGACAAAAGCAGAATCGTCTGATTTTTCTTGCACCGGATGCGGATACCGAGCTTCGGGTAAGGGATCAGGGAAAAACCTATCTTGCCTGGGATTCCATCGTAAAAGACATTGAAGAGGGCAACCTGAATCAGGACATCGCCCACCTCAATCAGGCAAAAAGGAACCGGGACACCGCCGATAAAACCCTCAGTCTCATGATCCGGGAATGCTGGAAATGGCTCATGGCCCCCATGGAAGACTTCATCAAGGGAAAACCCGTCCTTACCTGGGAAGCCGTCTCCCTGCCATCTTCCGGTCAAGCCCTTACCGAAGCCATTGAATCCAGACTAAAAGAAGAAGAATGGCTGATTTCCGCATGGTCTCCCATTCATCTGAAAAACATGCTGGAAAAATGGTATTTCAAGGATGATATAGAGGCCGTAAGCGCTAAAAAAATCTTTCAGGACACCTGCCATTATCTTTACCTTCCCCGCCTGCTCAATGAGGGCGTTCTGAGATCCTGCATTGCCAAAGGCCTTGAAAGCGAAGATTATTTTGGCTTTGCCGCAGCAAAGGATGACAAGCGCTATGTGGGTTTCCGTTTCGGCAGAAGCCTTTCTCTGGATATGCTGGACGATGCCTGCCTTCTCATTCAAAAAGATGCTGCCATCAGAATCCTTGAAGAAATGAGAGAGCAGGAAAGAAAAAGCGCAGAGCCCGGCACTTTTAAGCCTGAAACCACAGAAGGGGAAACAGGGGAACCTCCCTCCCCTCTCCGTGAAGACAGCCCAACCAGAGCTAAAAATGATGGCCGGACGGCCTCTCCTTCAGGATCATCAGACCCAGGCCCGGCTTCCCTGAAAACCAGTTTCTTCGGAACCGTCTCCCTTGACCCCGTTCGGGCCAAGATGGATTTCAATGTTCTGATGGATGAAGTGGTACAGCAGTTCACCGCAAGGCTTGGCGTGGATGTGGAAATCTCCGTTGAAATTCACGCAAAAAACACAGATGGCTTTGACGAGGGCATACAGCGCAGCATTCGGGAAAACTGCTCTGTTCTCAAATTTGATGCCGCAGAATTTGATGAGAGCTGATGGGAGACCATGGGCCTTGCTGAATTTAATGAAGGATTTAAGACCGCTTTTGATCCCCGATCTTTCATCAAAAAAATAAAAATCCCCGTTGTTACTGTAAAAACAGTATGATAGAGTATTTGTTGCGAACAAAAACTATCACCAACGGGGATTTTAAAAATTATGACACAAGGCATCCTTCCATTCAAGTACGAAGAAGAAAAAAGAGGCGTAGGATTAACAGCACTGGGAGGTCTTCCGCTTTATCTGGATCTGATACATGCCATGGGTCTGCGGGATTCTATTGAAAAACATATGAAGATCGGAGCCAATAAAAAGCAGGGTTTTACAGACAGCGAAGTGATTATTTCACTTATGATGCTGAATCTTGCTGGTGGTGAAAGCGTCGAAGATATGAGA